>OMUH01000028.1 GCA_900314195.1 uncultured Prevotella sp. | reverse complement strand
GTGGTGTGAGAGGACGGTGAACACGAAAATAGGAGATAAGCACCTATGATTAGTGTTTACCTCCTACTCGATTTATGCAGTTTTGCCGCATTTTACAGCACAATGATGTGCTGTTGTGTTATTTATTCCTGTGGCGTGTTGTTTCCTTTCTTCCACAACGCTGTCATATCCTCAAGCGTCTTGCCTTTTGTCTCAGGCACGAGCTTCCAGACGAAGATGGCGGCGATGACGCAGATGCAGCCGTAGAGGCCGTAGGTGAACCAATGGCCGAAGTCCTTGTCGCCGGGCAGCTGCATGTTGAACATCGGCACGAACGTTGAGCTGACAATGAAGTTGAATATCCATTGGAAGGCAACGGCGATGGCAACGGCGGCGCCGCGAATGGTGTTCGGGAAGATCTCGGCGATGAGCACCCAGCATATCGGTCCCCATGAGAACATGAAGCTTGCGCTGTAGACCATGATGGACAGCATAGTGACAAGGCTCATGGCCTGATTGCCAAAGGTGAGGGCTACGCCGAAAGCGCCGGCGGCCATGCCGACGGAGCCCCAGATGAGGAGCGGCTTGCGCCCTATCTTCTCGACGGTGAAGACGGCAACGAGCGTGAACGTTATGTTCACCACGCCCATGATGATGGTTTGCATCATTGGATTGGCCATGCCCATGTCGGCGAAGATGCGCGGAGCATAATAGAGCACTGCGTTGATGCCCACGGCCTGCTGGAACACGCTGAGCATGATGCCCACATAGATGCACATGAAACCGTAGGAGAAGAGCTTCTCGGTCTTTACGGTGACGGTGTTCTTGATGTCGCTGAGTATCTCGCGGGCCGCGGATGTGCCGTTTATTTTCGTGAGTATGGCCAGTGCCTTGTCGTCGCGGCCTGTCATGGCAAGATAACGCGGTGTCTCGGGCACGAAGCACACAAGAATAGTGAACAGTCCGGCCGGCACGCACTCAGAGCCGAACATATAGCGCCAGCCGGTTTCTATCGTCCACTGCGATTCAGTGAGGTTGATGATGGCGCCTGACACGGCATCATAGACAGGGTTGGCATGGTCGCCGAGGATGATGAAGTTGACGAAATAGACCACGAGCTGGCCGAAGATGATTGCGAACTGGTTGAAGCTGACGAGCATGCCGCGGATGTTGGACGGTGCCACCTCGCCAATGTACATTGGGCATATTGCCGATGCCATGCCCACGCCGATGCCGCCCAGCACGCGGTAGAGGTTGAACACTACGAGCAGTGTCCAGTCGGGCTTGCCCTGCGGCAGAATGTAGGTCTCGGGTTCCATTGACCCCCATGCCGACAGGAAAAAACATACGCCGGCAAAGATCAGCGAGCGCTTGCGCCCGAAGCGGCCGGCGAAGAAGCCCGACAGCGCCGAACCGATGATGCAGCCGATGAGGGCACTCGACGACGTGAAGCCGTGCATGAAGTCGGTATATTCAAAGTCATTGGCACCCTTGAAGAAGGCCTGCAGGCCTTTCTCGGCACCGGAAATGACGGCTGTGTCATAGCCGAAGAGCAGGCCGCCGAGAACGGCCACACATACGATGGAAGCAAGATAGAGCTTGCTTCCTTTTTCTGTTTCTTGCATAGATTTTGTTGTTGTTTATTAGGTTGTTGGTTTTGTTATATTGTTATGCTAATCACAAAAGTACTAATAAAATCATTACGGAAAAAATATTACATGATAAAAAATGCAACGGCGCCGGTTCAGCGCGTTTTTGTGAACTTGGAACGTGATGTGTCAGTTTATGTGTTTTTGGCATGAATTTTGCATTAGTGTTATATGTGTCAGTGTATCTTTTCGGTACATGATGAAAATGACAATAACATATAAAAATAAAACATATATTTTTTACGTAAGGTTATGAAAATAAACGAAACACCGGTATTGCTGCTTACCGGTTATCTTGGCAGCGGAAAGACCACATTACTGAACAGAATACTTGCCAACGAGCGTGGCATAAAGTTCGCCGTTATCGTGAATGATATAGGCGAGGTGAACATTGACGCCAGTCTGATAGAGCAGGGCGGCATTGTAGGGAAGAAAGACGACTCTCTGGTGGCGTTGCAGAACGGATGTATATGCTGCACGCTGAAGATGGATCTTGTGCAGCAGCTGAGCGAGATTGTCAGCATGAAGAAATTCGACTATATTGTCATCGAGGCCAGCGGTATCTGTGAGCCGGCGCCTATCGCACAGACCATCAGTGCCTATCCGCAGATGTATCCGGAATATGCCAAGGACGGCGTGTGCCGCGTTGACAGCATTGTCACCGTTGTGGATGCCCTGCGCATGCGCGATGAATTTGCCAATGGCAACAATCTCATGAGCAAGGACCTCGGCGAGGACGACCTGGAGAGTCTGGTCATTCAGCAGGTGGAGTTCTGCAATATCATTCTGCTGAACAAGGCCTCTGAGGTGAGCAAGGAAGACCTTGACAAGATAAGCGGTATTCTGCACGAGCTGCAGCCGCACGCTGAGATTATTCCGTGCGACTATGGCAATGTGGATCTTGACAAGATTCTGAACACTCATCTCTTTGATTTTGAGAAGGTGGCCACGTCAGCACGATGGATAGAGGCAGTAGAGGGCGACGCCGATGACTTGGAGAACGAGGAGTCTGGCGAGGCGCTTGAGTACGGCATCGGCACATTCGTGTGGAAGCGCCGCCGTCCGCTCGACCTCGGATTGTTTGATGAGTTCGTGGCACGCAAATTTCCTAAGGAGGTTATCCGGTGCAAGGGTCTTTGCTACTTCCGCGATGAGAAAGACACATGCTATGTGTTTGAGCAGGCCGGCAAGCAGATTGGACTGCGTAACGCCGGCAAGTGGTATGCCACAATGCCGAAAGATGAGCTTAAGCAGTTCATGGAGCAAAATCCGGGATTGAAGAAAGACTGGGACGAGAAATACGGAGACCGTATGCAGAAGCTCGTATTCATAGGACAGAACATGAACAGAAAGGCTATCAGTGATGAGCTCGACAAGTGTCTGATGGATTAATTGTTGCAGATATATTTCTTTCACAAATATAAGGACGCAGGTGTGTATGTCAGATAAAATATCCGCTTGTGTCCTTATGATGTGATTTTTCTGAAATATTTACACATTGGAAGTAATTTTTTTTGTAAATTTGCACCGCTTTAAAAAGTAATACATAATTATTTCGAAATTAAATAAGTAAAAATAGATGCTTCTTCACCCGACGGTAAATCAGGATAACTTAAAACAGGCATTTGAAAGCGGGAGGAGAAGCATAATTCTTTTTATATAATTCATACATTTTTAGGAAAGGTATCAAGACATGGGAATGAGACAACTTAAAATCAACAGGAGTATTACGAACCGTTCGAGCGAGGCTCTCGACAAATATCTTGCCGAGATTGCGCGTGAGCCCATGATTACGGTCGACGAAGAGATACAGCTCGCCGAGACCATTCGTAAGGGCGGACGTGCCGGAGAACGTGCCAAGGAGAAACTGGTGAGGGCTAATCTGCGCTTTGTTGTTTCTGTGGCCAAGCAATATCAGCATCAGGGACTTTCGCTCACCGACCTTATTGATGAGGGAAACATCGGACTGGTGAAGGCTGCCGAGAAGTTTGACGAGACTCGGGGATTTAAGTTCATTTCCTACGCTGTGTGGTGGATACGGCAAAGCATCATGCAGGCTATTGCTGAGCAGAGCCGTATTGTAAGACTGCCGCTGAACCAGGTGGGCGCAGTCAGCAAGATTTCACAGGTGACAAGCAAATTCGTGCAGGAACACGACCGCAGGCCGTCTGTGCAGGAGCTGAGCCAGATAACTGGTATAGACGAGCTTAAGATAGAGCAGAGCCTGAATGCAGACTCACACCACATGAGCATAGATGCACCGTTTGGCGATGAGGATGACAACTCTATGGCTGATATCCTGGCATCGGGCAGCGACAGCCGTACCGACAGGCATGTAGACTTTGAAAGTATGACGCAGGACCTTGACAAGGTGCTGAAAGGCGTACTGAAGGAGCGTGAACTGAAAATCCTTAAGGCTTGTTACGGCATTGGATGTCATGAAAAGGGTCTCGAAGAGATAGGTGAGGAGTTCGGGCTTACACGTGAGCGCGTGCGCCAGATAAGGGAGAAAAGCATTATGAAAATCCGCGAGAGCGGCAATGCCAAGATTCTGATGAAATATCTCGGCTGATTAGCATTACTGCTGTCACGCATGCGCACAAATAATACAGAAAAAAAAAGCAGAGAATATTCTAAAATATTCTCTGCTTTTTTTTTCTGTATTATTTGCTTTTTTTCTAGAAAAACGGGATACTATAGATTAACTTTTTTGTAGATTTCCCATAAGCCATTGCATACAGCAAGTACTATAAGAGTTCCCAATGTCTTTAGAAAATTAGAAAATAATTCAATCAATCCTTGTTTGAAGACTGGCGCTGCCGTGGCGTTCTATTTTGTTGTTGGGCTGTATGGGGCATCTTTCGTTGCTGCTGTGGGCAATATTTCCCTGTTATAGCAGCAGTGGCGTGCGTTTTTTTATATATCGTTGAATATAGAGTCGTGCTGCCTGCCTTTGTAATGACTGTGGTGTTATGGGGTGAATTTGACATAGTGACGGCTGTATAGCTTTATCTCAAAAAAAGCAGAATGGTTACTCTGTTAATGTTAAAAAAACTCTGCAAGAATATCTTGCAGAGTTTTTAACGGGTGGGTAGAGGGACTCGAACCCACGACATTCAGAACCACAATCTGACGCTCTAACCAACTGAACTACACCCACCATGTTAATTGCTTATGTTTTGTTAAGCGGTTGCAAAGGTAGGCTTTTTTATTTGTTTCTCCAAATTTTTCTTCAACTTTTTTTTAAAAAAGTTTTAATGCATTATTCAGAAGAAAAAGTTCAGTTGCAATTAACTATTCAGAGATTCATTAGCACTTGTTTCGTATATTTAAAAGAATTGCTTCTTGTATTGACGCTGCACGTGGACAAATCCCTGCAGAAAATTTACAGATCACAAGACAACACACTTATTGGTATGTTATGAATTCTTTAAACAGACTCGTTTTTGTTCAATGGTAAAAAAAGCCTCGTACAAAATTTTGTACGAGGCTTTTTTCTGCCTTTGAGCAGCTGTATTTGCTTTGATTACTTGGCTGGAGCTTGAGCTGGTGCTGGTGCTACCGGAGCTTGCGCGCCTGTGCCTTGTGGAGCGGCGTTTGCAGGAGTCTGGCCTTCACCCTGTGAGGCAGCGTTAGCGCCTTGTGCTGCTGGCTGTGCGCCCTGAGACTGCTGTGCACCTTTCTGACCGGCTGCCGGAGCGCTTGTGCCAAAGCCCGGAGTAGCGGTGTTGGTTGTCGTTGATTCCTTCTCAAGTACGCTCTGGTTAGCTGTCGACTGCGGAGCTACCCAAGTAGAGGCAATGCTGAGCACTACCATGACTATGGCAAGGCCCCATGTAACGTTCTCTACAAGCGAATTGGTGCGGCGTACGCCCAATATGTTGTTTGATGATGAGAAGTTTGCTGACAGGCCGCCGCCTTTTGATTCCTGGATAAGCACTATCAGAATCATCAGTATGGATGCCAGTACGATAAGTGTTACTAAAATTGTGTACATTTTTCTATTTGTTTTTTTTATTATTTAATATCAATTTTTCAAGGAAACGCATTTGGTCTGCAAAGTAAGCATTTTTTTTCGGATAATTCAAATTTAAACGCTTAATAATTTCAAGTGCCTTCTCATAGCGGCCCTGCTTGATGTATATGCGTGCGAGGGTCTCAGTGAAGTAGCCGTCAGATTGCTCCTGAGCTTCCTCTGCTTGTGAAAGGCTGTCGCCATACATTTCGCTCATACCTTCTTCTTCATAATCTTCTTCTTCATAATCTTCTTCATCATAAGTCTCTTCATCCTCGTAGTCATCATCTTCCTCGTCATCATCATCTTCCTTGTAGACATCGTTATATTCAGCAGTCTCGCTGTTCTTGTCTGTGGTGTTTTCAGATGAATCTGCTTCTGACTTTGTTTTATTTACTTCCGGCATCTCAGGAGTTTCCGTATCATCGTTATGTCCTAGTTCTGCATCTGCAATATTATCCTGCTTGTCTTTATCAGCCTGCGAAACATCTTCCGGCTCATCATCTTTCAGTTTGAAATTAAATCCGCCGTCTTTAAGGAAACTGTCTATCAGCGACTGTCCTTTCATCTGAGTGGCCGGCTCGCTGTCCTTATCATCCTGTTCTTCCTCTGTCTCCATGAGGTACGACATGTAATCGTATGCTGCATCGGCAGGTGTGGGGCGGCGTCCCTTTTTCTTCTTCTTGTTATCTTCTGACGGCATGCTGCCAAGAAAACTGTCGATGATGTCGGATGTTCTGTCGGCATCGTTGTCATGTCTTTCTTTTTTCCTGACAACCGGTTGTATCTTGTAGTGTGCCCCCTCAATGAGCTGGAAAATAACTTTTCTGTCGGTTATGTATATTGCTGCCTTGCGCAACTCTTCTTCGAATGTCTCATCGTGCAGAATGTAAAGGTTCTGCAGCAGAAGCAGACGTGCCGTCTGATAATACGGATTAAGAGCCATGATGCTTCTCAGCTCGTAGAGGGTCTCGCGACTCATTTCTTCCGGATGCATTATCAGACGTGTCAGTTCCATTCTTTGTTCCTAATTATAGTTTTTTTTGCAGGTAATACAATCAAATTCTGTAAACAGCGTTTTTGTTATTTTTTTATGCTATTATCTTTTAGTGAGAAATCAGACCATAGCGTAGTGTGCCGGTTCTGATTCTTGTCGTAAATTATAATCATGAATTTAATATCATGAACATAGTCATGATATGTGCTTTACGTTCTCATTCGTAGAATGGGGACAGATGAATTCAGATATCTTGTAATTCCGTTTTTTTTGCGGCTCTTGTGATGGTCTGTGAAATATCAGCAAGAGCACGCGTAAGGTTACCAGTTGGCAACTGTTGCGTTGAATATCTGTTCAACGAGCTGGTCTATAATCTGCGTGACAAGTTCCTCCTGAACGGAAGACAGACTTCGTGTTGTTTCGTAGCTCTGTGAAGCAGAGAACTGGCGTTCGAAGTCTTCCTTATGGTTTGCGTTGTTTTTGAACCTGACGTTTACGGTAATGGTAAGCTCGGTCTGTGCCGAATATCCCTCACTGCTTACAGATTTGTTACGTTGCGAGTAGTTGGTTATTTCACCTTCAATCTTAAGATCGCCGTTGCGCTTAACCTGTGTCAGATGTGTGTGGTTGGCAAATTCATCTTTTAACGCATTGTTGAACATAGGGCCCATAGGTCCCCAAACGTAGCTTGAACGTATCGGAAAATCATTGATCTGTATAGTCTTGGTCTTGTTGTAGTCAATGTTTGAGCCGAAAGCGCTGTAAGATACTTTGCATGACATCATTACTGCCACGGACATAACGAGTACCGTCAGCAGAAGAAGATATTTTTTCTTTTTTATGTTCGTTCTTATAGTCATTTTTAAACGGTCGTTATAAAGAAGAGAATATGCCGTTTTATTTTCCTTCCAATCCGTATTGCTTTATGCGGCGATAGAGTGTACGGTCGGAGATGCCAAGCTCACGTGCCGCTTTTTTCCTGTTGCCGTCGTTGCGTTCGAGCGCCTTCTCAACCATTTGCCGTCCGAGGTCATTGAGGTTAAGACTTTCCGGTTCGGTGATTTCCTCAGCTATAGCCTCTACGGGCGCAGCTGACTGCTGTGGCACCCTTGATGTGGTGAGCATATTGCTTTGCCGCGACAGCTCCCGCTGCTCCGGAAGTGATATGTAAGCACTGTCGCCTTGCAGCTTGCCGTTGTCGAAAGATGCGGCTCCGGCCAGTCCTCGTGATTCGTCAATTTGCTTGCGCAGGGTAGACACTTCGCGGCGCAGGTCGTTGACATTGCTTCGCAGCTCAAGTAAGATCTTGTTCAGTATCTCGCGGTCGCTCTCATAGCTGTGGCCGCCTGTCGACGGGATAGTGGCCAGCTGTGTTGATTCTATGTCACGCGGGATAAATTTCAGCAGTTCCTCTGCGTCAATCTCACGTTTCTCGCTGAGCACCGACATCTGCTCGGTGATATTCTTTAACTGCCTGACATTGCCGGGCCACTTATAGCTGAGCATAATCTGCTTGGCTTCGTCGTTCAGCGTAATCTTAGGCAAGTGGTATTTCTCTGCCATTTGCATGGCGAAAAGTCTGAAAAGCAGGATAATGTCTTCGCCGCGGTCGCGCAGTGGGGGCATGTGTATGGGAATAGTGCTCAGACGGTAGTACAGGTCTTCGCGAAAGCGTCCTTCGCTGATAGCCTTGCGCATGTTGACGTTCGTAGCGGCAACAATGCGCACGTTGGTCTTGCGTATCTCCTGGCCGCCGACACGTATATATTCGCCGGTTTCAAGCACTCGCAGCAATCGTGCCTGTGTAGACATCGGCAGCTCGCCGACCTCGTCGAGAAACAACGTACCCTTGTCGGCAGTGCCGAAGTAGCCATTGCTTTCGCCAATGGCACCGGTGAAAGATCCTTTCTCGTGTCCGAAGAGCTCACTGTCGATAGTGCCTTCAGGTATGGAACCGCAGTTGATGGCAAAATATTTCTCGCGGCGGCGCGGGCTGTTGTCATGTATGATTCGTGGAATAATTTCTTTGCCGACACCCGACTCTCCGACTATTAGAACACTAAGGTCGGTGGGCGCAACCTGCAAGGCGACGTCAAGCGCATGGTTGAGCCCTTTACTGTTGCCAACCACGTTGTAGCGTTGTTTTATTTTCTGTAGTTCTGATGTGTCCATTTAGCTGACAAATTTACATATTTTATTTTGAATAAACTGAAAATTTGGCAGTTTTTTTATTTGTGTTGATTTGCAGGCGTAGTGTTTCTGCCGCTGACCTTTATCAGCAGCAGGCCGACGGCAACCCAGATAAGCTCACGCAGACGTACGATGAGCGCGACGAGGATGCCGGCGTTGGTGCTCATTGACAATCCGGTGGCTGACATAAGAAAGCCACTTTCCCGTCCGCCCATCTGCAAGGGTATGAAAAACAGCAGATTGGCAATGAATGATGTGAATGCAAGGATAAGTAAGCAGTCGGCATAGCAGACATGCGGCATTATGACTTTCAGAATAAAGAAAATCTCAAGTGCCGAGGCTATGCGGCATAAGATTTCAAGTAATACGGCTGTTACAAACGTCTTTGTGCTCTGCCTGTGAAGGGCTGATATTTGTGAGTCTATGGTGTTGATCTGCGTTTCGTGACTGTTTATGAATGATGACATTTTTTTATGCAGTCCCGGCAAGTGACGTGCAGCGCGCAGCAGCTTTGCGGCAAGTCCTTTCCTGTAGCCGACGAAGAAAAACCATAATCCTAAAAAGCAGAAAGCGGCAATGGCGGCGAGCATAACCACCTCGGCTGCTGTCGGCCTGTGTATTATAAGAAACAGGAATATTGACAGCAGCCAGAACCAAAAATGACTGAAGATGTGTGTCATTGAATATAGAACCACAGATGATGTGGCACGCTCTATACCTATAACAGGTTTCAATGACATTATTCTATATGGTTCGCCGCCCATCAGTCCGCCAGGGGTGGCATAGTTCAGTGCAAATCCCGACACAGTCAGACAGTATATCCATGTCATGTTCCGCAGGTTCAGCCTCAGTCGTCCGTCGGGCAGCAGCGTCTGTGTGCATTCATCTTGTTCCGATTGCGCTGACGGCAACTTATTGCTGACAGGCGGTGCTATAGTTGTTACAGTTGTGGTGCCTGCCGGTTTGGCCGTAGATTGTATTATTATCCACCATGCGGCAGTGTTGAGCATATACAGGAAGACCCACAGCAGCACTACTGCGAAAAACCAATAGCCGGCATTGCTGATGCCGGCTATTACTTCTTTGAAATTGAGCTGGCTCACCATTATGATAAGAACAGCCAATCCGAAAATGAAAAACAGGTTCTGGTATTTTTTCTTCATGAAACAGATGGTTTTGCGGTGGCAGCAGCTTGCGTATGCGGGACGTAGCGTTAATCATTTGCAACTGTCCTGCATGGGCGTATGTACAAAATTATAGCCATTCAGCCGTTTTGGTGCCATGCCGCAGAATTCATGTTGAGCCTGGATAAATTTTATACTTCTTTTATCTCTGCTGAGTTGTCAGCTTTGTTTTCATTGGGCTGTGCAGTGTCAGCAGTGCCGTCGTTGCTGATTTTCTGTGCCGGTGCATTGTCCTTTGGAGGGAAAGGTGCGCCGGAATGTTTCTTTGGAATCGCGAAGCGCACCTTCTCGCTGTCGTCTTTCTTTTCATGATATAGCTTCTTCAGCGGGTTGGCAGATGCTTTGTCGAACTCTACGCGGTTGCGGAAGATGTCGATAGCCATATAGACAGCATTGCGCAGCGCGCCAGCATCAGTAATGTTCTTGCCGGCAGCATCATAGCATGGTGTCATGTCAGGCTCTGTGAAAATAACAGGCAGGCCGGCATGGTAGAGTATTCCGGTATCTTGTGACAATGTCTTGAAAGGAATGGCACCCTGGTCATAATACATGGCAAGAATGGCATCGAAACTGTTGAAATATCCATTGCCGAAGAACTCGTCGGCAGGGTATGGACCGAATGCTTCAACACCTTCGTCAGCAAGCTCGTTTACGGCAGGAAGGATAATCTCTTTTTCTTCCTTACCAGGCTCATTGCCAGGGTTCAGTGCCAGCACGGCAATGCGTGGATTGCTGATTCTGAAATCGCGTCTCATTGATTTGTGCAGCATCTTCGCCTTTTCCTTAATGTTTTCCTTTGTTATGGCGGCAGGAACGTCCTTCATAAGAATATCGCCGGCAACAGATGCAATTTTCATATTCTCATTGCAGAGAATCGGCATTGTTTTATTTCCCTCGCCAAGAGACGTCTCTACGTATCCGGCGTTTCCGTTGAAAGCGAAGCCGTCGGCCTTCGTGTTTGATTTGCTGATGGGGGTGGTCACGAGCACGTCATAACCGTTGTCGCGATAGTCAGACATGGCCCTGTCGAGAGCCTTCAGAGCTGCCAGTCCGGATTCCGCAGTAGGCTGCCCGATGTCAATTTTCGTTTCTTCGTCGTATGTGGTGAGGATGTTCAGCCTGTTATCCTTTACTTCGCCGGCATTGCTGACAATAGAAAAGGTTGCCTGCGATGCAAGCAGCTTGTTGTGATAAGCTGCGGCCTTCGGCGAGCCGTAGACGACCGGCGTGCACAGCTCAAAGATGTCAGGATCAGCAAAGGTCTTAAATATCAGCTCATATCCGATACCATTGGTATCGCCTTGTGTGACAGCCACACGTACTTTCTCGTTGGTCATTGTTTTGATGTTTTATATATGATTATTAGCGTCTGACAGCTTTGCTGTCGGCAGACAACAATATGGTCTGCATCTGACGCATTAAATTGCGTTTTCCCTTCTCCGGTGCATATACAAATGCAAGCACGGCCGTACGGTCTTTGAATATGCGCAGCGAATATGGTCCGCCCATAATGTCGTTTCTGATTTCCCACAGCCCGTAGCAATTTCCGGCGGTGCTGTCAGAAACAGTGGCTATGCGCATATACATACAGTTTGTTTCTCCCTTGATGTTATGTTTTAATATATCGTTTATGCCGTCTATGTTATCTGTTCCTTCCGTCAGTTTCATAACGACAATATTTTTCATGCTTTCAGCAGTGTTATTTGACAGCCACAGGAAATCATGTCCTTTTTTCATGGCTTTCAAGTCAGCCGGAACGGCAATGCTGTGCCTGAACGTTTTCAGAATATATTCTTCGGCTTTGCCGTTTCGCTTCTTTTCAATTTGCCTTAACTGGCATTCAGCTTCAAATTTGTTTATCAGCCTTCGCAGCGCTTCAGGACATGTTCCGTCTGTGCGTATTATAAGTTGCGGACTGGCCCATCTGTCGTGCGCAGCCGAAAGCTTTGTGTGTCTGTCGAAAATGACGATGCTTCTTGCATATCTGTATTTATCAGGCACATTATTTAGCACATTATCCGGTACATTATTAGTCACATTGCTCGTCTTATTAGCACTGAGCACATCAAATGCCGGTTCATTTTGTGGCAGTCCCGGCACAGGAACGCTAAGTGCATTTGTTATTGTGCCGTTTTTGTCGCCTGCCACAACCACCTCATATTGCCTCGAGCTGCTATCAGGCAGCCGGCTTGTTTTTCTGACGCATGAAGCGGTGACGGCCAGGCACAGCACAAAAACGAAAGTGGCTTTTCCAATGTTTGTCGAACGCCATGTCATTGTGCGCATATTGTTTTTAAGCAGTTCTCTCTTTCATTATATTATACCTTATATATAATATGCCGCGTAATAAGAATAGCCCAGGATTTTTTTTCTTCCTAATTTTCTTCGTTTCTTATCTGGCTTATCTTGCGGCTTGTAGACAGCAGACCGCAAGCAGCAAAGATGTCTTGTCCGCGGCTGGCACGTATTGTCGTGAAGATGCCGTGTGCAGTCAGATAATCACGGAACGCTTCCATTCTTTTCTCGTCGCTCCCGTGAAGTGGCACGTCCGGTATTTGATGAAAGCGTATCAGGTTGACTCTGCATTTCAATCCGTGCAGCAGTTTTACTATTGCGCGCGCATGTGTGTTGGAGTCGTTGAAGCCGCCAAACATAATATATTCAAATGAAAGCCTACGCTGATGCGTGAAATCGTAATTGCGCAGCAAGCCGACTACATCTTCTATGCCCATGCCGCGTTGTGCCGGCATTATCTGCGCGCGTTGTTCCGGAATGGGTGAATGCAGGCTTATGGCCACATGGCATTCGCTTTCATTCAGAAAGCGCTGCAGCTTTCCTTTTATGCCTACCGAAGATACTGTTATGCGTTTCGGGCTCCATGCCATGCCGTATGAGGCCGTCAGTATCTCTGTTGACCGCAGCACGTTGTCAATGTTGTCCATAGGCTCACCTTGTCCCATATATACAATATTCGTCAGCTCGTCAACTTCCGGCAGCGAGTATATCTGATTCAGAATGTCTGTTGCAGACAGGCTTCCTTCAAATCCCTGTTTTCCGGTCTGGCAAAACAAGCAGTTCATCTTGCAGCCCACTTGTGACGATACGCACAGCGTGGCACGTCCGCCGGCCTCGGGTATGAATACTGTTTCGACAAACTTTTGCTGAGTGCTGTCAGACTGCGGTGTCAGCTGACAGTTATGAACGGGAAAAAGATATTTTATTGTGCCGTCTTTCGAGTGCTGTGCGTCAATAGGCGGCATACATCCAATTTCGTATTTCTCAGCGAGCTTTTCCCTGTTGGCCTTGGAAATGTTAGTCATGTCATTGATGTCCTTGACATGCTTTTGATATATCCATTGCGCCATTTGTCCGCCAATGTATGCAGGCATGCCGCAGGCAACAGCAATCTGTTTCATCTCAGACAACGTTAGTCCAAGGAGTGATTTTTTTTCATTATTCATATTGCAAAGTTAGCAATTTTAGGTGATAATTTGGTAACTTTGCCAAATATTTAAAATATCTTAATTATACCAATTAACATATTATCCGGTCGGGCAGCATGAAACAAGCCTTTATCTACAGGTTGTGTGATGCATTGTGAGGTTCAGCCGGAAAGCTATAAAGAAATGAGAGAAAATACAAATTGTTTCCTGCCGGCTCTTCCGTCTGAAGAGTTGGAAGCAATGTCGAAAGTGCTGTCTGACAATAAGATGGTCAAGCACGTGTTCGTTGATGACGGAACCATGTCAGTAACGTCAGGATTAGCCACCACTGAAGCACTCCTAGCTATAGACAGCCGTGCGACGGCAGAGTATTTGCTTGTTATGCTAACGCCGGCATATATCGATTTCGGTCAGAACTGTATAGAACGTCTTATGCAGGCAGCCGATGATGCCGATGCTTCCATCGTTTATGCTGATTATTATTCTTTTGCTGACGGGAAAAAGACTCCTCATCCGCTGATCGATTGCCAGGAAGGCAGCATTCGTGATGATTTTGATTTTGGAAAGTTTGTGCTTGTCCGTGCCTCTGTGCTGCATGAGTGGTCAAGACTTCAGCATGCCGACAGCATGCTTGACTATGCAGCGTGGTACAGCTTCAGACTTTTTGCCGGTCGTACGGGCCGTATACTGCATCTTAATGAATATCTGTATACCGGACGTGAAGTAGACTTGCGCACCAGCGGTGAGAAACAGTTCGACTACGTGAGCCCGGCAAACAGGGCCGTACAGATTGAAATGGAAAAAGTGGCCACGGCACATCTTGGCTGTCTCGGTGCACTTGTCGATACTAACTACTCGCATCAGCCGGACTTTGACGAACAACAGTTTGACGTAGAGGCAAGCGTGGTCATACCTGTGTATAACAGAGAAAAGACTATTGCCGATGCCGTAAAAAGTGCATTATCGCAAAAAACCACATTCAAATATAATGTCATTGTTGTAGAAAATCATTCCACAGACGGCACGCATGCCATTCTTGAAAAAATTGCATCCGCGGACAACCGTCTGAAAGTTATTGTTCCGGAACGCACAGACCTGGGCATAGGCGGATGCTGGAATGAAGCAATAAACTCTGTGCTCTGCGGAAAGTTTGCCGTTCAGCTCGATTCCGATGATTTGTATTCTTCTGAGAGCACGTTGCAGAAGATGGTCAGTGCCTTTCGTTCCCAGCGTGCGGCAATGGTCATCGGAGCATACCGCATGTGTGACTTCAAGCTGAACACATTGCCTCCCGGCGTAATAGACCATAAGGAATGGACAGAGGCAAACGGCTGCAACAATGCTCTGCGCATAAACGGGCTCGGTGCGCCGCGTGCCTTTTTCACTCCGCTTGCCCGTCAGATACAGTTTCCGAACACGAGTTATGGAGAGGATTATGCCATGGGTCTTCGTTTCTCGCGCAGCTATCGCATAGGCCGGTTGTTTGAGCCATTGTATCTATGCCGGCGGTGGGGCGGAAACAGCGACAGCAATCTCAGTCAGGAAAAAATCAATGCCAATAATTACTATAAGGACAAGCTGCGCACCATAGAGATAGCGGCAAGACGTCAGCAGGCAATGGGAAAAGCAGATTCGCTTGTCGACAATGAGCTGTCGCGTTTCCTGACGCGACAGCTTGACCTGTGGCCGGAGGCGCGTGCCCGCTATAAGGCTATGCACGATGTGCTTTTGCGCGAGCCGGCAGGTGATGATATGTCTGTCGTTGTGCTGAAGGCACAGTATAACCCTGCAAGAATAGTATCTACCGGTGCAAAGATAGATAAAAAGACAATAGAGAAACGCCCTTGTTTTCTTTGTGCCAAGAACCGCCCGGCTGAGCAAATGGTGAAGTCGTTTGACGACAGGTTCCAGATACTTGTCAATCCGTATCCAATATTGCCGGTTCATTTCACTGTTCCGGCCAAGACGCACCGCCGGCAGGAAATCCTTGACAATTATGCCGAGCTTCACAGGCTTCTTGAGAGCTTCCCTGATATGATGTTCTTTTATAACGGACCGCGCTGCGGAGCCAGCGCTCCCGACCACATGCATTTCCAGGGTGGCACGAGCGGCCTTCTGCCGCTGCAGAAGGCCTGGGGCCGCCTGAGCCGGAATTTACAGCCGGTGGTGAGCGAAGCCAACGGTGACAGCATATTTGTCATATCTGATTATCCTTGCAATGCTTTTGTGATAAGAAGCCATTCAGAACGTACGGACAGCATGCTGTTCCATCTGCTTTATAAGGCTCTTGACGCGCAAAGACCGGTAACAGACGGGAAAACGGCTGATGCGCTTGGTTATGAACCAATGATGAACATTGTGTCGTGGCGGCGTGATGATGAGTTCCTGTCGGTAGTCTTTCCACGGCGCAAGCATCGCCCTGACTGCTATTTTGCAGAAGACAGCAGCCGGCTCACGGTGTCGCCGGGAGCTCTTGACATGGCCGGACTGTTCATAACACCGCTGCGTGATGATTTTGAGAAGATAACATACAGCCGCATGGTGGCCATTCTGAAAGAGATGGCTATAAGCGATGATGATATGCATAAGATTACGGAACAGCTTATTAATGAAGGCGAGCATCTCAGTAAGCACGGCAGTGAGCATGCCGACTTGCCGAAAAAGGAACCGGGTGTAACGGTGGGCATAGTGTCGGCGGCACGCATACACTTTCTGCTTAACGGCAGCTATACTGCCAAGGGCGAGACTGTCAGCGGCGCACAGACGGCTGAGCTCTCTGGCGGCGCAATCATGTGGAATGGCAATGCCTACACGCAGCTGCTGTTCCAGCCTGTCGGCAGCGGCGCATCGTTCACACTTGATGATGTAGTCATAGGCGTGAATTTTCATTGGGAGCGCAAGGAAGCACAGACTTTCCTTGGTGCGCTCCGGCTCATTGTCGATGCCGATAAGATATATGCCATAAATGAGCTGCCGGTTGAAAATTATCTGGAAAGCGTAATATCAAGCGAGATGAAGGCTACGGCCGGCATAGAACTGCTAAAGGCACATGCCGTCATATCGCGCAGCTGGCTGCTGTCGCAGATGGAACGGCGGCGGCATCAGCAGACTGCTCAGAATGCCTTTTTCAGTATGACACGCACGAAAGAAGAGGCTATACGCTGGTATGGCCGCGATGATCATACTCTGTTTGACGTTTGTGCGGATGATCACTGTCAGAGATACCAGGGAATAACAAAGGAGACAACACCGGCTGTGTCTGAGGCTGTGCGCCAGACACGCGGCCAGATACTTATGTATGACGGCGACATTTGCGATGCGCGCTTTTCAAAGTGCTGCGGCGGAGTGACAGAGGAATATCAGTATTGCTGGGAAAATATCCGGAAGCCATATCTGACGGCCGTCCGCGACAATGCAACGGGCACGATGCCTGCTGACTTGTCTGTTGAGGCTAATGCGGAAAAATGGATACGTGAGGCACCGGACAGCTTCTGCAATACAACAGACAAGCGCATACTCTCGCAGGTGCTTAACGATTTCGACCAGGAAACGACAGACTTCTACAGGTGGACAGTGGAATATACTCAGCAGAGAATTGCTGACCTGCTGTCAGAGAAGCTGAAAGTTGATTTCGGCAATATCCTCGACCTTGTGCCGGTGGAACGCGGCCGCAGCGGCCGGTTGTCAAAGATGAAAATCGTTGGTACAAAGCAAACGCTGATAATAGGAAAGGAACTAGAAATAAGACGTGCGCTAAGCGAAAGCCATCTGTATAGCTCTGCTTTTGTTGTTGACCGGCTGGATGTCGACGCAAACGGCGTGCCGCAGCGTTTTAAAATCATTGGTGCCGGCTGGGGGCATGGCGTCGGCCTGTGCCAGATAGGTGCTGCCGTGATGGGAGAGAATGGTTATAAATATGACAGCATTCTTAAACATTATTACAAGGATGCTGATATAAAAAAGATTTATAAGTGATTTTTTGAAACGGCTGTGTTGTGGCTTTCGCAAATAGCGTGAAGGCTACACAGCCGTTTTCTTGTTTAATAGTAAAGATATGGAAAAACGAAATCCATGGGCATGGGTGCCGTCGCTGTATTTTGCTGAAGGTCTGCCTAACGTGATAGTAACCGTGGTGGCCATGGTCATGTATAAACAGTTCGGACTCAGCAACGGCGAGATTACTTTCTACACAACATGGCTTAACCTTCCGTGGCTGTTGAAACCGGTGTGGAGTCCTTTTGTAGACATCATAAAGACAAAGCGGTGGTGGATATTGTCCATGCAGCTGTTGCTGGGTGCATCGCTGGCCGGCGTAGCATTCACAATACCTACTACATGGTGGTTTCAGCTGACAATGTTCTTCTTCTTTGTAATGGCATTCTCTAGTGCTACGCATGATATTGCTGCCGACGGCTTTTATATGCTTGGGTTGTCGCAGCACGACCAGTCGCTGTTTGTAGGCATACGCAGCACATTTTACCGCATAGCGATGGTGTTCGGACAGGGCGTGCTTGTAATGGTGGCCGGAAACCTGCAAGTGCTGTTCCGCGGAAACATTCGCTATTCATGGTGCCTGACGTTCTACGGCGTGGCCGGCATTTTTGTCGGGCTATGGCTGTGGCATAGATTCATCTTGCCACAGCCCGAAGCTGACAGTACTGTTATGTCAGCCGCCGGGCGCAGCAACGGTATTATGCATGAGTTCAAACACACAATAGTTACTTTTTACCATAAGCCTCATTTCTGGACCGCCGTGGCGTTCATGCTCCTTTACCGTTTGCCGGAAGGCTTTCTCGTTAAGATAACACCGCTTTTCCTTATTGATTCGGCTCAAAACGGCGGTATAGGACTGTCGCCGCAGGAACTCGGCATGGCATCGGGAACGGTAGGCGTCATAGGCCTTGTCCTTGGCGGTATTCTTGGCGGCATAGCCGTAGCCCAGGGCGGATTAAAAAAATGGCTGTGGCCGATGGTCTGCGCCATTACCCTGCCAGACATTGTGTATGTATATCTAAGCTATTCTCTCACTGGAAACATATTTATAATAAGTTCTTGTCTTTTCGTAGAGCAGTTTGGTTATGGCTTTGGCTTTACGGCTTATATGATGTATCTCATTTATTTCGCACAGGGAGAATATAAGACAAGTCATTATGCACTCTGTACGGCACTGATGACGCTTAGCCTTATGATTCCGGGTTTTGTGAGCGGTGCCATTCAGCAGCAGCTTGGCTACAGGCTTTATTTTGTCACTGTGATGTTTACATGTCTGGTGACGTTTGGCGTTGCGGCAATGGTAAAGATTGATGCTGATTTCGGACGGAAAAAATGATGGCTTGGAAAAATTGGCAAAAAGAGCAATGCTTGCCGCCATACATTAATAAACAAAAGAAGCATGACCGCTGGAATGTGGTCATGCTTCTTTTGTTTTGTTGCGTTTAATCAATAAATCTTTTAGTAATGTCAGTATAGTTGTCTATGCGGCGGTCGCGCAGGAATGGCCACCATCGCCTCACCTGCTCACTGTGGTCGAGGTCTATGTCGACAACTGCAATATCTTCTCTGTCTTGCGGAGCCTCATAGAGCAGCTCGCCCTGCGGTCCGGCAACAAAGCTTGAGCCCCAGAAGCTTATGCCCCGTTCAGGATTGTAACCTATGTCACTGCTGTCATCAGCACATTCCCAGCCTACCCGGTTTACGGCCACAACAGGCAGTCCGTTAGCAACGGCATGTCCGCGCATTACCGTTATCCAGGCCTCACGCTGCCTCTTTTGCTCGTCGGCGTCATCATGACTGTCCCAGCCTATTGCTGTGGGATAGATGAGCATTTCTGCGCCCTGAAGGGCCATGAGGCGTGCTGCTTCAGGGTACCACTGGTCCCAGCACACCATAACGCCAAGTTTGCCTATGCTTGTCTGAACAGGATGAAAGCCGAGGTCGCCAGGAGTGAAATAGAACTTTTCATAATAGCCTGGATCGTCGGGTATGTGCATCTTGCGGTATTTGCCGGCTATGCTGCCGTCAGAATCAAAAACGACAGCCGTGTTATGGTATAAGCCGGGGGCACGCCTTTCAAACAGGCTTGTTACGATGACAATGTCAAGACGGCGTGCCAATGCGCCATAGTAGTCGGTGGAGGGACCGGGAATGGGCTCTGCAAGATTGAAATTATTGACATTCTCTTCCTGGCAGAAATAGAGTGAGTTGTGCAGTTCCTGCATGACGATGAGCCCGGCTCCCTGTTCTTTCAGCTTCTCAGCGCTTGCCGCAAGACGTTTCATGTTGTCTTTGACGTCGGAAGTGTTGTGCTGCTGAATAATTCCTGTTTTTATGTTTCTCATTGTTTTATGTTATGAATAATGTTCTGCTACAAAACGTTGAACCGGCTGTTGTCGTTCAGCGTTCCCTTTGGAAACTGCATGGTCAGACAGTGTATGCTGCCATGCTGGCGTATGACGGTAGTGGCGTCTATGCCTGTTATGGTGCGGTCGGGGAAGGCCTCCTGCAGGATGGCCATGGCTGCCTTGTCTTTCTCTGGCTGACGGTATGTAGGACAAATCACAGCACCGTTTATAATTAAGAAGTTGGCGTATGTGGCCGGCAGACGGTCATTGCCGTCATATATAGGATCCGGCACAGGCAGTGGCATGAGACGGTAAGGCGTGCCCGAGGCTGTCTTCAGTGATTTCAGTTCTTCTTCCATGAGCGTCAGCTCTTTGTTTTGTTTGTCGGCCGGGTCGTCGCTCGCCTTTACATATAATAATGTGTTCAGTGGTGCCATTCTCACTAAAGTGTCAATGTGTCCGTCGGTGTCGTCGCCTTCAAGATGCCCGTGGTTGAGCCATATCACCCTGTCGGTGTGGAAAATGATTTTCAGCCGTGCGTCAATGTCGATCTGTGTCAGCGGCTGGTTGCGGTGCGGTGCCGTCAGGCATTGTGATGTGGTCATTATAGTTCCGTTGCCGTCGCTTTCAATGCTTCCGCCTTCGAGGGTGAAGTCGGTATGGTTCTCGAGTGCCGCATTGAAAGCACCGGCATAGTAGAGCTGCAGGTTTATGGCGTTGTCTTTCTCGTATGGAAACTTTTCGCCCCAGCCGTTGAAATTGAAATCGAGCAGGTGAATGGGAATGTAATGGCCCTTGTGGCTGCCTTTTGATACCAGCGTGACAGGACCGTGGTCGCGGGCCCATGTGTCGTCGCTGTCTATCTGATAGAAGCGCACGCGGCTGAATTCATCAGGCCGCAGGCTTTGAGCCAGTTTCCGGCGCACCTGCTGCACGTCGGGGGTAGTTATAATGACTGTTTCATGACCAGCTATAATCCTTGTCAGCTCGATATATGTCTTTGTAATGTCGTCAAGATAAGGTTTCCAGTCGGTGTGCTCATGCGGCCATGTGAGCATAACGCCGTCTTGCGGCTGCCATTCTGCCGGCAGCACGAAATCACTCTGTAAGGTAATGTTCATAGGTTGGTTGTTTATGTTTTGTGCTTATGCACGGTTATCAGTGTGTTATCTATGTTTACAAAGATAGTTATAATCGGAAAAAATGTAAACAAATTATTGATAATAAAAGTTAATAAATGGCCGGCAGGGGCTGCTTTTGCTGTCAAATGATTATCTTTGCAAATAAATTTTAAAAGGCTTAATAAAAAAATATAAGCGTGAACATAAAAGAAGTGCTTTGTGCCCTTGATAGTTTCGCGCCTTTGCCACTGCAGGAAGACTATGATAATGCCGGCTTGCAGATCGGATTAACAGAGGCGGAAGTTTCAGGGGCTTTATTGTGTCTTGATGTTACTGAGGCAACTGTCGACGAGGCGCTCAACCGTGGCTGCAATCTGATAATCAGTCATCACCCTCTTATCTTTCACAAGCTGCGCCGCGTGGCTGATGAAGATTATGTGCAGCGTACGGTGCGCAAGGCAATTATTAATAATGTGGGCATTATTTCAATGCATACTAATCTTGATGCGGTGGAAGGCGGAGTTAATTTTGAGATTGCGCGCCGCATGGGGCTCGGGAAAATCAGGTTGCTCGGCAGACGCAAGGAAGTGGTCGGACGTAATGGTGCAGACGGCATAATAGGTGAATTGCCGGAGGCAATAGCTGCTGATGACCTTGTAGAGATGATGCATAAGTCGTTTGACGTGGAGTGTGTTCAATGCAATCAGTTGCTTCGTCACGCAATAAAGACAGTAGCAGTGTGCGGCGGTGCCGGCAGTTTTTTGCTTTCTGATGCCGTTCGTGCCGGCGCCGATGCTTTTGTGACGGGGGAGATGCATTACCATGAGTTTTTCGGCTATGAGCAGAAGATACAGATATGCGTCATCGGACATTATCAAAGCGAACAGTTTACGCCGGAACTGCTGGCGTCTGTTCTCGGCAAGGCTGTGCCGGGGTTGCGGTGCGAGATTTCAGATATAAACACGAATCCAATATTATATTTATAAGATATGCAGAAAAAAGATTCAGTAGAACTGTCAGTAGAGGAGAAGCTGAAAACTCTTTATCAGCTTCAGACTACATTAAGCGCAATTGACGAGAAACGCGCATTGCGCGGTGAGCTGCCACTTGAGGTGCAGGATCTGTCGGACGAGATAGAAGGACTTGAGACACGTCTTGACAAAATCGGAAAAGAAATAGACGACTTTAAATTCGCCATAAACCAGAAAAACGGCGATATAAAGAATGCCCAGGCAAGCCTCGACAAGTATAAGGCGCAGCTTGACAATGTTGCCAACAACCGTGAGTATGACACGCTGAGCAAGGAAATAGAATATCAGCAGCTTGAGGTAGAACTGTGCGGAAAGAAAATTAAAGAGGCTCAGCAGAAGATTGACGAAGCCCAGGCCGAGTATGACAAGACGACAAAGCTCATTGAGGATCGTAAGAACGATCTTGCCAACAAACGCAATGAGCTTGATGAGATAATGTCGGAGACCAAGGAAGAAGAGCACCAGCTAAAAGAGAAGGCAGCAGAACTGGAAGAGAAAATAGAACCGCGTCTGCTGGCAAGCTTCAAGCGTATTCGCAAAGGCGCACGCAACGGACTGGGTATTGTTTACGTGCAGCGCGATGCCTGCGGCGGTTGCTTTAATAAAATTCCGCCACAGCGGCAACTTGATATCAAGATGCATAAGAAAATTATTGTGTGTGAGTATTGCGGACGTATACTCATTGACCCGGAACTGGCCGGTGTGAAGGAGGCTGCGCCGAAGGAAGAAAAACCTGCAAAGCGCAAGCGCACCGTGCACCGTGCAAAGAAGGTTGAGGAAGACCCGGAGAATGTTATTCCGGAAATGCAATAAACGAATTACACTAGTGTCCACTTAAATCATTTAACATTCGCTTAAACTGCCATTAGATCAGACATTTACAAGCATATACTTTACGTGTACTTTTCAATTTTGTACCTTTGCA
>OMUH01000076.1 GCA_900314195.1 uncultured Prevotella sp. | reverse complement strand
AAAAGTTAAATAAATATCCGCAATCATCCAACTATACCGTTGCTTTTATACACGTGCAGGAGCCGTGCCTTGTTCCGGCCCACAAAACGGTCCCAACAGCTGAAAGTATAAGATATACACCGTATCAGCTGAACATAATATTATCCGAATTTTGTATCGGTCGAACAGTTTTGCAGGCCGTCACAAATCTACCTTCATAACGTGGGAAACTAAGGGAAACTCGTTCTGATAGTTTGCGACAGACAAATGCTTTTTAATTTTCTACAAGTAAAGCACAGCTTCGGTTCCCTCATTAAAAAGAAGATCAAGAATACTCAGATTCGGCTGGAAACCAAAACGCTGTTCATAGACCTGATAATATCGTTTTGGTGCGAATTCATCGTCAGCAAGGGCGTGCTTGGGACGAATAACGTCACGGAAATCATGCTCGGCATCTTTCACGAATACCTTCGACCGGCTGACGCGCGGCGAGATGTCAAGCAACTCACACATCGTTTCGGTTATCGCCTCGTTGAAATCGAGCAAAAAAGACCATTTCTTCTCGAAAAACGGCCGCAAGTCATCCTGATAATACTCAAAGAACGGACTTTCGCCGTAGGCACTAGCCAACGCATTCCAATGCAGATGGCGCCATGATCCATGGTCGCTGATGCGCACGTCGCGCATCAGCGTCTTATCGAGCCTGGCACCGTCAGGACGTTCCACCGGCACGGTGAGAGCCTGCGGTCCGTTGGTTGTCGCTATAATACAGCGGTTGCGATAAGTCTGCTTTTGAAAGTTGTCATATTGTTCAATGACACATTCATCATACCGGTTCAGCTTCTGATACCACTGCACCGGTCCGAAATAAGTTGATGACAGCAATGCCTGCATAATTACAGTAGTTTATTAACTGCAAAGGCGTCAAAACATGTTTTGACGCCTTTGTTGGTTTTATATTTTTTGAATAACATGAGGGTCCCTCTACAAGGAACCACCCCCTGTTAATGTCTGGTGTTGTCCCCCCAGGCTGCGGTCGCTGCGCTTCCCTTAGCCTGAGGTTACGAATGAGGCAGCCTCTACGAGGCTTTACTGCATACGGCAAATATTTCTATACGAGAGAAATAATTACCGCTTAAAAGCATAAGACAGTCTCTCCGTAGACTCTATTTGTGGCTACTTCAGTTTGTCAACCATAGTAAAGAGCCTGCTCCATCGTATGCCGCTGAATCCTTTGCGATCAGGGTCACTGCTCCACCAGATAAAGATAGGCTTACCTACCACATGGTCTTCAGGAACAAATCCCCAATAACGGCTGTCGAGAGAATTATGCCTGTTGTCACCCATCATCCAATAATAATCCATTTTGAAAGTATAGCTGTTTGCCGGCTTTCCGTTGATGAAAATCTTATTGCCTTTCACCTGCAGGTCATTGTTTTCATACACCCGAATGCAACGCTCATAGACCGGCAGATTATTAAGCGTTAGCTTTACAGACTTTCCTTTCTTCGGTATCCACACCGGACCGTAGTTGTCGCGGGTCCAGCCGGTGTAGGCATTAAGCGGATAGTAAGGACCGGAGTCGATGTCCCTGTCGGTGACATGGCGTATTTCTGATATAATCCCGGCCTTTTTCATAGCCTTCGCGGCACGTGCTGTCAGCGGCATGTAGCCGTCATAGTGCAGAGCATACTTGTTTAACAGCGTGCCACTCTCAACATCATAGCCATGCAGGCGGTTGAGCATCATGACGTCTTCTTCAGATATGCCGTTTTCCTTCCGGAACTCATCATATTCCGCGCCGAGCAGCTGCATGATGCTCAGTCCTCTCAGCTTCACGAAATAAGTGTACTGCACGTTATCCGGTTCCTTGTTTGGCTTTCCGTCAAGATAGACAATGCGGTTTTTAATCTGCAGCGTCTGTCCGGGCAGTCCCACGCAGCGCTTTACATAATTCTCGCGGCGGTCAGTAGGACGCGACACGATGTCGCCGTACTCAACAGGGTTGGAGGCAAAGAACTGCCGCCCGAGGGCATATACCGTATTGAAATATCTGCGCTGTGCAACGGCGTTCATCTTTCTGAGGTCCACCGGCCCGTAGTTCTCATAATATATCTGCTCACCCTTCGGGTACACCATCTGCTGATAGTAGTCCATTGCCTGATACTGCGGTTCATTCAGCAACGTGTCGCCGGCCGGATAGTTGAACACCACGATATCGTTCAGCTTAACGTTTCCGAAGCCCTTCACGCGGCGGTAGTCCCAGTGCGGCCATTCAATATAGCTTTTTATGTTAAAAAACGGCATCGTGTGCTGCGTAAGCGGCATGGTGAGCGGTGTCTGCGGAATGCGCGGGCCGTAGCTCATCTTGCTTACAAAAAGATAGTCGCCCGTCAGCAAGCTCTTCTCCAGTGACGATGACGGGATGACATAGTTCTGAAAAAAGAACAGATTGATGAAATAGACCGCCACGAGCGCAAAGACAAGAGCGTCGACCCAGCTCATGATAAACCTTGTTACCGACGAGCCGTCTTTCCACCACTGCCATTTTATCTTCTTCGTTATGTAAACATCATATATAAAGGGCACTACAATCAGTCCCCACCAGCTTTTCACCCATAAAAGGAATAGCAGATAAAGCACGAGGACGATGATGAACTTCGTCCACTGCTTTTTCATATTAAGGTTTTGTTTTTCCTTATCAATCATGATCTGTAAAAACCGTTATAAATTCAAAAAAGGCTGCACTCAGAACTTAAACAGATCTGACGTAGTGAGCAGTCCGGTATGGTCTTTGGTATATTCAGCTGCCAGCACAGCGCCGAGCGCGAATCCCTTACGGCTGTGAGCATCGTGAGTGATTACAATCTTATCAGCCTCAGAGTCATAGCTTATGCTGTGAATGCCCGGCACTTCTTCATGGCGTATGCTCTTTACGAGAAGCTCGTCGGCATTGTGCTCGTCAGAGCCGTCAACGCGGCCGTCGTCCCAGCGCGTAGTACCCTTCTTCCACGTCTTCTTTCTGTCAATGTTGTCAACGATCTCCTCGGCAAGCGTTATAGCCGTTCCCGACGGAGCGTCAAGCTTATGAATGTGATGTGTCTCCGTGAGCTCTACGTCATACTGCGGGAAACCGTTCATTATCTTAGCCAGGTAGCGGTTGACGGCAGAGAAGATGGCCACGCCAATAGAGAAGTTGCTGGCCCAGAAAAGAGTCTGCTTTCCGCCGGCGGTAAGAGCCTCCACATCAGCCTTGTGGTCTTTCATCCAGCCTGTAGACCCCGACACCACCTTCACGTTATGGCTGAACGCCTTCAGGTAATTTCCGTATGCAGCAGTAGGATTTGTGAATTCTATTGCCACGTCGGCCGACGCGAACGCAGGCGAGTCAAAATCCTCAGGGTTGTTCACGTCAATCTTGCACACAATCTCATGGCCGCGCTCAAGGGCTATCTGCTCTATCATGTGCCCCATCTTGCCATAGCCTATCAATGCTATCTTCATATCTCTTTGTTTTTTGTTGATTATCGAATAAGGAAACGCCTGACGCGGCAATTTTTGCCACCGTCATTGCGCACGCAGAAAAGCAATTGCAAAAATAACGCTTTATTTCCAAACAATCATTTACAAAGACAGGCAATTTCAAAAAAATACGTTTTGTTAACGTCATATATGCTTTTTTGTTGTAACTTTGTCTCTAAAGGCATAACGGCAGCAGCTTTCTGCGCCCGTGACAGCCTCACACAGTAACAGCAATCTACAAGAAACCCAGACAATCATGGAGCAACTTCTTCACTATGTATGGAAGCACAGGATGTTTCCGCTCGACCCGCTTGCCACCACAGACGGACAGCCCGTGGAAGTCATCGACGCCGGTTTGCACAACCGGAATGCCGGTCCCGATTTCTTCAACGCGAAAGTGAAGATCAACGGTACGCTGTGGGTGGGCAACGTGGAAATTCACGACCGCTCATCAGACTGGTACCGTCACGGCCACGACAAGGATGATGCCTACGACAACGTCATCCTGCACGTAGTGGGCTGCGCCGATTGTGAGGCACGCACGCGCCGCGGCGACACGCTGCCACAGCTTGTGCTGTCAGTACCGGCAGACGTCAGCCGGCGTTATGAAGAGCTGCTGGCCTCTGACGCCTATCCGCCGTGCTACCGCATAATACCGTCTCTGCCGCGGCTGACGGCACACAGCTGGATGGCCGCCCTTGAGACAGAGCGCCTCGAGAACAAGACTGAGGCCATAGCGCAGCGGGCCAGAGACTGCGGCGGCGACTGGGAGAAAGCATATTTCATCACACTGGCCCGCAACTTCGGCTTCGGCATCAACGGAGAGGCCTTTGAGCAGTGGGCACGCAGCCTGCCGCTCAACAGCATTGCCCATCACCGCGATGACCCGTTTCAGGTGGAGGCCTTCTTCATGGGCCAGGCCGGACTGCTCAACGCCGACGCGCTGCCAGAGCGCTACCGCAGCGCAGCCACCGATGATGAATATTTCAAAAAGCTGAAAAATGAATATGCCTTTCTCGCACATAAGTTCTCGCTCACGCCCGTCGACCACCGGCTGTGGCGTTTCCTGCGGCTCCGCCCGCAGAACTTCCCCTACATACGGCTGTCGCAGCTTGCCGGCCTCTATTGCCGCGGCGCAGCAACATTAAGCCGTCTGACTGAATGTGAAAGCATTGACAAGACAGCTGCCGTTTTCGATACGGCAGTATCTGAATACTGGCAGACACATTACATGTTCGGCGCGGAAAGCCGCAAAAGCGAGAAAAGGCTCACAAGAAGCTCTATAAACGTGCTTCTAATAAACACCGCCGTGCCTGTGCTCTTCGCCTACGGCCGCCACAAAAGCAACGACCGCCTCTGCGACCGCGCCTTCGACATTCTCGACACACTCAAGGCCGAAGACAACAACATTGTGCGCATGTGGCAGCAGGTGGGCCTGCCGGTTAGCAATGCCGGCGACAGCCAGGCTCTCATACAGCTGAAAAAGAACTACTGTGACCGGCACGACTGCCTGAGATGCCGTTTCGGCTTTGAATATCTGAAAGGACGCGAAAAAAAGAATTAAAACAAAAATAAAAAAGATGAACAACTACATTTACGAGACAGAAATGGAAGTGCGCGACTACGAGTGCGACATTGAGGGAATAGTCAACAACGCCAATTATCTTCACTACTTCGAGCACACGCGCCACCGTTTTCTCAACACCACCGGCCTCAGCTTCAGCGACATGCACAACCGCGGCATCGATGCCGTTGTGACACGCATGACAATAGCCTACAAATATCCGCTGCGCTGCGACGACTGGTTTGTGTCGCGCCTGTGGCTAGAAAAGAAAGGAATAAGATATATCTTCCATCAGGACATATTCCGCAAGAGCGACGAGCGGCTGTGCTGTCATGCCGATGTTGAGCTGGTCTGCCTCATTAACGGCCGGCCGGGCAACAGCGACGACTACGACCGCGCTTTCGCGAAATATATCAACACAGGAAAAGCATAAACGCGCAATCAGCGTTTTTCATGCACGCATGAACCATATATGAACACAGACGAAAAAGAAACGATTCTTGCCATGGCGCTCACGCGGCTCAGCTATTTCAGTTCTGCCGACATCACTGCCCTTTACCGGGAGGCGGGGTCGGCAGCCGCTGTTTTTGACAATGCCGGCGACATTGGCAGCATTTACCCTCATGCCTCGCCGCGGCTTATACAGTCGATAAAGAACAGCAGCGAGGCTATAGACCGTGCCAAAGCCGAATATGAATATGACCTTCGCAACGGCATCACGCCGCTTGCCATGCACGACAACCGCTACCCTGCCCGCCTGCGCGAGTGTCCCGACGCTCCGGTAACGCTCTACTACAAGGGCACCGCCGACCTCAATGCCCTGCGCGTGGTGAGCATCGTCGGCACACGGCGCTGCACTGTGTACGGCCGCGACCTCATACACCGGTTCATAACGCGCCTCCGGCAGCTCTGCCCTGACGTGCTCATCACAAGCGGACTGGCCTACGGCGTTGACATCTGCGCGCACCGCGAGGCTCTTTCGGCCGGCTACGACACCGTCGGCATACTCGCCCACGGCCTTGACACCATATACCCCAATGCACACAGGGCTGATGCCGGGCACATGCTCTCTCACGGCGGTCTGCTCACGGAGTATATGACCATGACCCAGCCCTTTGCCAAGAACTTCATTCAGCGCAACAGGATAATAGCCGGCATGGCCGATGCCACCATTCTCGTAGAGAGTGCCTCTCACGGCGGCGGCCTCGTCACGGCACGCATAGCCTCTGACTATCACCGCGACGTGTTTGCCTTTCCCGGTGCCGTCGGCGCTCCTTACAGCGAGGGCTGCAACAAGCTCATACGCAGCAACGCAGCCGCACTGATAACCTCTGCCGACGACTTCGCAAAAGACATGGGATGGGCCGACGACGCGAAAATTGACGAGGCACGGAAGAACGGCATAGAGCGCGACATGTTTCCGAGCCTCAGCGATGATGAGAAAACCGTTGTTGACGCGCTGAAGAAACACAACGACCTGCAGCTGAACATGCTGACCGTCCAGACCGGCATCGCTGTCGGCAAGCTGTCGTCACTGCTCTTCTCACTTGAGATGAAGGGCATCATAAAACAGTATGCCGGCGGCACATGCCACCTGATGTGAAGACAGGCTAAAATCCCCACAGCGAGCGCGTAAAATGAGACTCGACGACATTCTCACGCGCATCGGGCATATTGCAGAAGAAATCATATCCCGTCAGCGTCTCAAGATTGTCGACCGACATAAACTGCGGTTCTGCATAGGTATTGTGTCCGCCGCTGTAGGCCACGGGCTTCTGATCATACAGAATACCTACAGAATAATATGACCCGTTTTTGACCAGCAAAGCAGCCACGAAGAAATATCTCGGCACTATCAGTCCGTTGGCACGCGTCTCAAGGCGCTGCCCGTCGAGCAGTCCGCCAAGCCCCAGCGTGCCGCCCTTGCACACATACAGCGTGTCACACTTCGTGGCATTGCGCGCCAGCGTGCGCAGGGCAGCCTCGCCGTCGGCCCAGATGCCGGCGTTGAACTCATGCTGCTGCGGCTGCATGTTGGTAAGGAAAAACGTCTGATAGTTCTGCAGCTGCGTTGTCAGCCGGTCTGCCGACGGACAGATATGTCCGTGGTCATAGCCCTGCCCTCTGATAAGGTCGGGCGTCACGCAAAGCGGATCAGCCGGATACTGCAGGGAATAGTCGTCGGGGCTGTAGCGCTGCACGCCGGCACCGTTGTACATGTTTCCCCTGTGCATCTTATAGCAGCTCCAGTGCTGCGAGCGCAGCGCACGATCGTATTCCGTACAATAGTTGACCTCTCCCGTCAGCGGATCGCTGTGCACGATGAGCACCGACGATGCTCTGCCGTGCGAGGTGACGTAAGCCCTGCCGCTGGTGCTGTCGGCATCTGTTGCCGTGAGGCTGCTGTCGCCCTGCAGCCGCGGCATGTCCAGGGTTGACGCCGCCGAGCCCAAGGCATTGGCATTGGTGTTTTCTTCTGCCGGCGCATTTGTATCTTCCTGACTGCTGTCACCGCATGACGCCAGCACGGCAAGCGGCAGAAGCAAAAGCCATATCTTCTTTATAAGTATATTCATTTTTCAATAGTATAATAACGGCAAGCCGCAGCTCATGCAGCCCACTGTACAGCCGGTTTACAAAGCTGACAGTGAAATGCATGAGCTGCGGCTTGCCGTTTTTAGTTCCCTTGTTTTTATTTAATGCTTATCAGGATGTTCTTCTTGCCCATTTCCGACGTGCCGTTATAGCTGGTCAGCGTGCCGAGCACCACTACTGTCTGTCCCTCCTTTATCTGGTCAAGAGAGGTGAACTTCTCGCCGTTGAGATACAGCCCCTGGTAGATTTCCAGCTCATTGCTGTCGGAGCCATCGTCAGAAATCCAATAGGTAATGTCGCCGTATGTGGCCACATCGCTCTTGGTGTTTATTCTCGATATGCGGCCGATGACATAATATTTCGTATCAGCGCCATACTGCTTGTTGTTAATAATTTCAAGGGCACGATCAACGCCGAATGCCGTAGCCTCGGTGTTGGCCGGCACTACAGAGCCTGAAGGCTTGTTCGTTCCCGTTCCGTCGCCGGTTATTGACAGTATGACGTTGTTCTTGTCAATCTCGGCAGCGCCCTTGAACTCTTTCAGAATGCCTTTCACGACAACGGTCTGTCCGGCCTTGAGGTCGTTCTTTGAAGAGAAGGCCGCGCCGTTAAGGCCCTTGCCGGAATAGATCTGCAGCACCTTGTTCTTTGTGCCGTCGTCAGAGATGTTGTATGACAGGCTGTTGTATGTGCTGTTGTAATAGGTCACCTCGGTAATGATACCCTTGACACACACCTCTGTTGTCGGTGCTGTGCCGGCGCTGACCAACGCCAGAGCCTCAGCAATGCTGTAAGGATTGCCCTGCGTGCCCTTCTCGGCTGCCGGCGTCGTTCCGATGCCATTGCGGTAGACAATCTTAGAGCCGCGCGTCATCTCCGGCGTAGAGCCGTTGTAGTTGACGAGCTTTCCGCAGGCAATGACAGAATCGCCTACCACCAGGTCGTTCTCGGAGGCGAACTTGTCGCCGTTCATTCCGTATCCGCGGTAAATCTCAAACATCGTGGTCGTCGTGCCGTCGTCAGAGAGCCAGTAGGTAGCATTGCCGAAGCTTGTCGACAGCTCGTCGATCTGTGCCACGCGGCCCTTCACGTAATAGTCTTTGTCAGCATCGAACGTGCCGTCCTGGATGACCTTCAGAGCCATGGCGGCGTTAAACGGATTTTCGAGAGTACCGTCGCCGGTCGGCACGGCAGGCACCACCTTGGTGGTATCTTCGTTGATAGCCTTACCTCCTGAAGGAGTGTCGTAAGGCTCCGGCACGTCCTCACAGGCTACGAATGTCATGGCCGATACAGCCATAAGACACAGTGTATAGAATATATTTTTCATGACATTGAATAATTTTTTCTGTTTTTGTTATTCTCTTTTTTGTAAGAGCAGTAATGCTTGGTTATTTGACAATCTGCACGTCATCGGCCTTTCTGAGTATGAACTCCCAATAGCCGTTGTAGCGCTTCACCACACCCGTGACGTTAACCGTTCCGCGCGGCACATAGCTGGCAGCGAAGTCGGCATAGTTGCTGTTATACACCTCTATGCGGTTGCTGAGTCCGCGGAAGAAAAGCGTCTTGCTGCCGGCAGAACCCGGCGTGGCGTAGGTGGTGGTGTCGTTGTTCACATTGAACTGGACGTTCTTTATAACCGCCAGACGTCCGGCATAATCGGTTGGATTTCTGTCCCACACGTCTTTGTCAAACTCTACAGGCTCTATCTCCTTATGCCGTCCGGTGTAGTTGAAATGCTCGTTCCACACAATGCGGTTCAGGCGTCCGAGACGCGCCGTAGAGTCATTTTGCAGATAAGGATAGCCTATCTCTGCTTGCCGGCCGTAGTTGCCGATGTATAGGTCCTTGAGCTCAACGATTATCTCCGTGCCCAGCGGCAGATAGCCGCAGATGCCTCCATCGGCAACTGAGATGATGATGGCGCCCGTGGAATCTTCTATGGATATTTCCTGATACATGTTGCCTTCAATGTCATTGCCGGTTACGTAGCCCTTAATCTCTGTATAGTCTTCTATCTTCCTGTAGCTGAAGCCGTCGCGGTAGTCGGTCTCAATATATTTGCTGAAGTTGTTCTTCAGCTCGCTTATCGATATGAGGTTCTGCGCCACTACAGCCTTGTTGCCCCTGCCGGCCGTGCCGCTGTCGGGAGCGTCATAGCCGCCGTCAATACATCCGGCGGCGAGCACGCACGCGAAGAACGCTAGCGCAAGCCTGGCGGCATTTTTTATGTAGCCCTTCATAATATGTTTCATTTATAAAGTTTTTTTTATTCATTAGAATCTGTAAGACACCTGCAGCATGCCGTTTGTTCCGTAAACATGATACTTCTTCGGATTTCTCGAGAAAGAATATGTTCTGATGCTTGTGCGCGTGTCGTCACTGCGGCTCTGCTCATATCCGCCGGTGACAATCTTCTGGTTGTTGAGAATGTTTGTCACCATGAGGTTTATGCTCAGCGTGCCCTTCTTGAGATATATACTCTTGCCAATGGAGCCGTCGAGCATGAAGCCGCCGTGGCCCTTGTCCTGCGACGACACATGGTAGTTGCCGGCCTCGTCGACGCCGTAGCCGCTGCCGGTATACGCGCGTGTGGCCACCTTGCTCTGATAGCGCCAGTAGGGCGAATAGTCAAGATAAATCTTGTCATACCAGTTGCCGCTCAGGTCGACAAACCATCCGCCCTTGTGGAAGTCGAAGCCTACGCCGGCGGCGTTGAGCGGCGTACCGTCTTCGCGCATGTCCTTGACGAGTGCCTTGTCGAGATGTGTGCGTCCCTCGGTAGAGTTAAGGTAAATCACGTTGGCATCGCTGGCGTTCTTGGCCTCGCTGACAGTGCCCAGCGCCTTCAGGTCGAGGAAGTCGGCAAGCTTGAACGTCAGTCCGAGCTCTACGCCGTAATAGCGTTTCTTCAGTCCGGTCAGAGAGTTGTATGAGAACGAGTTGATGTCGTCGAAATAGAAGCATGTCCACTCAGTGGCATTGTCAATCTGCGAATAATAAGCGCTCAGGTTGGCTCTCAGCCATGTGGTGCGCAGCTGATAGGCAAACTCTGTGCTCAGCACACGCTCGTTTTTAAGGTCATAGGCATAGTCGTTGTTCATCTCCGGTGCCTGGAAGGCCACGTTTGCCAGCGGCGCGTTCCACTGATAGCCGGCGCCAATGGAGAACACGTGTCCCTTTCCGGCATCATAGGACACAGCAGCCTTCGCGCCGCCCTCAAGAAAGCGTGCCACGCCGCTCTTGCCGTATGAGTTATCGGCAAAGAGGCCGTTGCGCATCTTTCCGTCGCGCTGCATGAGCGTGCCGCCAATCTTTCCGCTGACCATGACATGGAAGCGGCTCACCGTAGTGGCCCAGTTGCCCCACAGATAGCCCTTGCCGGTATATATGTTATAGTCGTAGGCGAAGCGTTCGCCCTTTCCTATAGCCTTGCCGGGATTGTTAAGGTCGTATTCTATCTCCGGCGAACCGGGAGCGTATGTGCCGAGAGCATAGTAGTTGTAGTTATGGAAGTTGTCGGCACCGAGCATGTCTTCCATAGTCTGATAGTGCATGCCCTTGTTGCCTTGCAGCACCAGTCCGACGTTCCATGCCGAGTTCTCGTTTTGCTTTGTTGTCAGCGTGGAGGCAAGTGTCAGGTAAAGGTTGTTGTTGTTGCGTGCCTGCACATAATACATGGCATCTGCGCCCTGCTGGTTGGCACCGTTGTTGGCCGTGTAGAGGCGGTCCCAGTTAATCTGCCGGTTCGCCTTGGAGTACATGAAATAATCTGTTGCGCGCTGCCAGTCGGCCAGGCCTATGGCCGTGCGGTGCGTGGTCTGTTCGTTGCGCCACACGTCGAAGTAGTTGCTTGGCAGAGACTTCCAGTAGTCAGGCGCCGGATTCTCAGCGTTGTTATAGTTCAGCTTGGTGCTCTTGTAAATGCTGTATTTGCCGAGCAGAGTTGTGGTGAGGCTCTGCCTGTCGTTTATCTTCCAGTCCCAGGTGATGAGTGCCGTCGGCGCGAAGTCATGCACCACGCGTGAGTTGCGCTTCTTGCCGTTCTGATAGCCCCAGTAAGGGTTGTACTGATAGTCATTGGCGAGCCAGAAGCTCTCGTCGGTGGCTGCGCCCTGCGAGGCGCGCTCCGTAGGATTGCCCCATGTGGAGAAGCTCAGGTGGTGACGGTCGTTGATAATCTTCTCTATGCCGAGATAGTATGACAGCGCACTGTAGAACGTTCCCTCCACATATCCCGGGTCGGCCCAGCGATATGTCAGATTAGCCGAGAAAGCCCACCCGTGCTTGTCGAAGCCGCTCGAATATGTCCACATGCCGCGCAGCGTGTAGTTTCGGTTGGCGGCGCCGAGCGAGAAACGGTTGCCGGCTGACTGGCTGCCGCTGCGGAAGTCGTAGTTGTTGCTGCCGGCCATGCCCGACATGGCATAGTTGTTGTTCTCAAACGGCAGTGCGAAATCAACATTGCGCGTTATCTGGTTCAGACCGCCCACGGATGAGAAGCTGAACTGCCCGCGCTCCACATCGTTGACTGGTGCTCCGTTGATGTAGATCTCATTGTACCGCTGTTGGAAGGCACGGTAACGGAAACGGACGGGTGAGAACTGATAGCCCACCTCGCTGGCATACACGTTGCTGTTGGAGTTAAGGATGGTAATGCCCTCCGTGGCATTCTCATCCTCGCCAAGCTGTGCCTCGGTAAAGGTGAAGGCATTCTCGTCAAGCTGCCTGGCCTGCTGCTGTGACGTCATCGATGTGGCGGCGTTCTGAGCGAGTGCCAAAGGTGCATAACAACATGCCAACACTGCAAATTGTACCTTTTTACGCATAGTTAAACTGTATGATGATTATTTTTTGTTTTATCTGCATATAATTTTCGTAGAACGGATTCCGTGAAATGTATTTCCATAGAATGAAACGTCACGATTTTTTTAATTTCCCTGTCGTAATGCTTTTAAATAATGGCTGCCCCGCGGCAACGCTTGAAATATCTGTACTTCTTGTCAATCATGAGAATTTTAAATTTATCACTGCGACAATAATGCTTCTGTATGCACTGATGCCGGCATGTGCCGGGCAACACTGTTCACTCCATAGTGAATGCTGCAAATATACGAAAATATATTTTAAACTAATGTAAGAAAATTTATACAAATTCATTAAAATTCATTTTTTAAACGCTTTTTATTGAATTAATGCCGCAAATAATATAATTTTGCATTTAGCTGCATGCTGAGAAAAGACAAGCTGAGAAAAGAGCTGAGAAAAGATTTGTCATACTGAGGAGAAAAGACAAGAAGCAAAGGAATAAATACAAAAAACTTATATAAGATGAAAAAACAACTGCTTATGCTGGCCGTGGCCCTGCTTATGGGCACAACCGGCATGTTCGCTCAGAAGAAGTATGCCGTCTACGGCATAGGATTCTACAATCAGGAGAATTTGTTCGACACGTGCCATGATGCCGGCAAGCGCGACTATGATTTCCTGCCGGGAGGGCGTTATCACTGGGACGGCCTGAAATACCGCAACAAACTTCACAACATGGCCCAGGCTCTTGCCGACATGGGCACCGATGTGCTGCCCGGTGTGGGATGTGCCGTGATAGGACTGTCGGAGGTTGAGAACGACCGCGTCATGAACGACCTTACGGCACAGCCGGCTCTGAAGGCGCGCGGATATAAATTTATTCACATTGAAGGTCCCGACCGACGCGGCATTGACTGTGCACTGCTCTACAATCCGGCACTGTTCACCGTCAAGAGCAGCACGCTCTACCCCTACAAGCCGTTCGAGACAAAGGACACCACCTTTCACACCCGTGGCTTCCTGACCGTTGAGGGTACTCTTGCAGGAGAAGACATTGCTGTCATCGTCTGCCATCTGCCAAGCCGCGGCAGCAGCAGCGTCTACCGTGAGCAGGGTGCACGCGGCGTACGGCTGCTAAAAGACAGCCTTATGAAGGCCAACCCGAAGCTGAAAGTTCTCGTCATGGGCGACATGAACGATGACCCTACTAACAAAAGCATGACAAAGGAGCTGAGGGCAAAAGCCGAAACAGCACAGGTAGGCACAGGAGATATGTATAACCCATGGTATAACATTCTTGTGAAGAACAACACCGGCACGCTGATGTACCGCGGTGCATGGAACCTGTTCGACCAGATTATGCTGACACCGAACATGCTGGCAAAGAAGGGACAACGCGATTATCCGGACCTGCGTTTCTTCAAAAACCATATTCAGCGCATGCCTTATCTCTTCCAGACCGAAGGAAAATATAAAGGCAGCCCCAAGCGAACCACAGCATCGGGTGTATGGCTCAACGGCTATTCTGACCACCTGCCCGTTGTCGTGTATCTGATAAAAGATAAGAAATAAAGCTATAGCGAAGTTTAAAAAATAACATCCGCTACTTTAACAACTATTCAGCAAAAGTGGCATAATATTCAAAAAAAACTTCAACTACTTATTCGTAACAAAATTAGTATGTTTGTTCCAGTGCAGGGGCCGTGCCTTGTGCCGGCCCAAAAACAATGTTCGACTTATTTTATTAATCGGTTGAAACATTTCTTGCGGGCCGGCACAAGGCACGGCCCCTGCTGTACCCACGTTATCAGGGAACAGAAATGTGCCGGCCCACAAGAAAACATCAGCCTCAGCGAGGCTGCCTTATGCATATCGCAGAATTTTTCTTACAGTTTGTTTTTTAAAAATTGCAGAAAAACGAATTGCCCGACTGCCGGTCGTGTGGAACGGCATTCTCGCACGATTAGTAAACAGCTGAAAATTAGGATATTGTGATTTTATTACAAAAAAAAGATGCTTAAAAAGCTGTTTTTTGTAATGAAACAAGAAAAATAAAGCATTGATTTACGACCCGTAAACCAATGCTTTGGAAAATTATCTCACTGCAACAGAAATTTATCTCATTGCTTTACGACTGAAAAACGAACAAACGACGCAAAAATAATATTTTATACATCTTTTATGCAAGTTTAAAAAATTCGTGTCGAATGAAGTGATATTTTTCTGAAGCCGTTTTTTAGTTAATATTCTTTAATTTCTTCGGAATATTTTTTACAATGATATAATTTTCCATTAATTTCCAAACAAGGAATCTTCTAATTCAGAAATTCTGTCATCCATAGGCATGGGCGTTAAATCTTATACATTCGCACCACGTTATTAAAAGTGTTAATAATTATTCTACTTTTTACATACTTCCTGCAACCGTTTGAAACGGATTGCGGTATCGTATCGGACATAACGAGTGCCCGCTACCGACTATCCGAGAAAACTCAGAATCGCCGACTACTTTTCTAAGGATGTTCAAAGCTCCGTTTTGATCAGCATTAATCATCTTCCCGGTCGAGGAA
>OMUH01000007.1 GCA_900314195.1 uncultured Prevotella sp. | reverse complement strand
AAAGGTCGAAAATTTACAGCTTATAGAAAAGGCGGCCTAAAATGGATGGTTACTTTTTTTATACTACATTTTTTATACTATAATACGAAAAAAGCTGAATTCAATCTGATGTTGAATTCAGCCTTTTTCGTATTGTTTGCAGCTTTTTATCTTATGGTAAACAGCATTTTATATATTCAGCATTTTTCTATATTCAACAATTGCCTTATGGAAATTGTAAATGCAGTTTACGATAAACGCTTGTGTGTAATGAACGTATTGTCTTTTCAGACGCCGTATTTGTCTATCAGAGCCTGTGCACGACTGTCGCCGAGCTGTTTTGCTTTTTGCAGATAAGTGACGCCGTCGGCTTTTTTCCCTTTTTTAATCAGGGCCATGCCAAGAATTATATATCCGTCGGCATAATCGCCGGCCAGTTCTACGCATCTTCTTGCGGCCTGCTCAGCCTCGTCGCTCCGGTTTAGCATGAGCTCAAGTGATGCAAGACATGCATAATAAGTAGGCTCATCAGGCTTCAGAACAAGTGCGTGTGATATGTCGTTCAGCGCCTGTTTCCACCAATGTGCTTCAATCTCAGCCTGATAGCGTGTATAGTAGAAGCTGTGGTCGGCGCGACCCAGCATCAGCGTATCGTAGACGTTATAATCGGCAAGAGCATCGCGGTATTGTTTCCGGCTTTGTCTTATCTGGCCTCTGATAAGATAGTATGGTGCAGTAAGTGTTCCCTTTGGGAAAGCTGTCACGCAACTGTCTATGAGTGCGTCTATATCCTTCTGCGGAGCTTTCAGCATAGTCTTGCACTGTGCGGCCTCATAGAAAAATTCCGGATTGCGCATCTTGCTTTTTGTCAGGTCGATGAATATGTCGTATGCCTTGTCGTAGTTGCCTTCAGCATAAAGCACCTGTGCGCGCTGGTGGCTGTAAGAAGGGTCAGGCGACAGCTTGTATGCTGCTTCGGCCTCAGAAAGTGCCTTGCCGAATGTCCATCTTGTCTGAGTGGAATCTTTGCCGGATATAAGATAGCGGTATATAAGATCACAGTAAATGGAGTGAACTTCCGCCTTGCTGGTAACATTGCGCAGGGCCCTTGACATATAGTCGTCAGCCTCGGCGAGCTTGCCGTCTTCGGCCGACAGCCGCGCCATTTCCTGATAGCCCGTTGCCGACTGCGGAAATTTCTTCATGAAATCGCTGACATAGTCTTTGAATGTCTGTCCGGAATATTTTGTTTTGGCTACCATAATGGTCAGCTCGGCCTGGTTGACATCGTCCGGCAGGGCCACTCTGACGGCGCATCCTGCAAGACTCGGATCATTGATGCTCAGTCCGTTTATCTTCTGTGTATCCAGGAAGCCAAGCTCGGCAGCGTGTTTCTCAAGGTCATCGGTTGCAGAAGGCTGCAACAGTCCGACCACCTCGCCATTGTCGTTTACAAACGGACAGCCGACAGTGTTCATGGACGTGTTTACATTGAAGATGTAAAAATTATAGCTGACATTAAACTTTTCAATGCGTCTCACCGTAGCCTTTGCTATGTCCGGCTTTTTTATGGAGTATGGAATCAGCCATGCCTGCTGTCCCTGCGCCAACGGTGTTTTTGCAATGCTGCATACGGCTGGTGCGTTTCCCTTTATTCTGAATTTGCACATGTCGTACAGTTCGTTGAAGGCCGTTATCACCTCAACGTTGCTTGTCTGTCCGTTCGCGTCGACGACAACGGCCTTTGCGGCGCCCTGAAACGGTTTCAGTGGTGCAGCAGCAGTGCCGTCATAGCTCAGGAACACGCCGTGGCTTGATGCCAGCACAGAGCCGTCGGCTTTGAACGTGGTCAGCGTGAACACAGCCTTGCCGGCTTGCGTAACCTTTGCGTTTTGCGCGTATGCAATCAATGTGCAGGTAAACAGAAATAAGGTTATAAAAACGGATTTTATCTTTTGCATTTTATTATTGTGATAAACATTTGGTCTTTCGTTATTTGCATTCTATTATTTATTTGCCGGCTGAGGCAAGCAGTGCTTTCGCGTTGGCGAGTGCAGCCTCTGTTATGTCACTTCCGCTCAGCATCTGCGCTATTTCCCTTACACGCTCTTCATCGTTGAGCATAGTCATGTGGCTGGTAGTGCCGCTGCTTGTCTCCTGTTTGCTGACTTTATAATGTGTTGTTCCGAGAGCGGCAATCTGTGGCAGGTGGGTGATGGATATGACCTGCCGGTCCTGGTGCCCCATCTCCTGCATTATGCGTGCCATTCTCTCGGCAATCTTCCCGCTGACGCCGGTGTCTATCTCGTCGAATATTATCGTGGGCAGCTTGACAGCGCCGCTTATCATAGCTTTCAGCGACAGCATGACACGTGCAATCTCTCCGCCGGAGGCTATCTCGCTGACGGGGCGCAGCTGCGTGCTGGTGTTTGCGCTGAAGATAAAGCAAACGCAGTCAGCTCCGTCGGCAGCCAGTGGCTTCTCTTTTATGTCGACTTGAAATCTGACGTGTGGCATGCCGAGGCTTACGAGCCGTGTCTTAATTTCTTCTTCAACTTTTTCAGCTGCTTTCTTTCTTGCTTCAGTCAGCTGTGCAGCCAGTTCCTCAGCCTTCTTCATTGCTTCTGTGGCAGCCTTTTCGAGTTCTTGCAGATGTTCGTCGCCGTTGTCTATATTGTCAATGCTTGTCTTCAGCTCTTCCTGTTTTTTCAGCAAGTCTTCTACAGTGTCAACATGATATTTCTTTTCGAGCGTGTAGATGGTGTCAAGCTGGCTGTTGACGAATTCCAGCTCATTGGGGTCAAAGTCAACGTGCTCCATGCCAGAGCTTATCTCATCGGCAATGTCTTTCACCTCTATATACGTGCTGTCGAGTCTTTCTGCCAGTTCTTTCACTTCAGGGAACACGCCCTCAATGTCTTGTAGCTTTTGCGCCGCGCTGTGTATGCGGCCGATGACGCCGTTGTCGTCATCATTAAGAAGGCTGTCAGCTTCATACAGTGCGCTTTTTATGTCTTCAGAGTGTGACAGCATCTCGTTTTTCTGTTCGAGCTCTTCCTGCTGTCCTCCCTGCAGTCCGGCCTCGCTGAGCTCGTTCAGCTGAAAGCGCATGAACTCCTCGTTCTCCCTGTCAGCCTCAATTTTCTTTTTAAGGTTCTCAACCTGTTTTCTTGTGTCGTTATATTTATTGAAGGCCAGCCTGTAATTTTTCAGCAGTATGTTGTTTTTAGCTATAATGTCGACAACGTTAAGCTGGAAATCCTGCTTTTGCAGCAGAAGGTTCTGGTGCTGTGAGTGTATGTCAATAAGTTGTTCGCCGATGGCCTTCATTGCCGACAGCGATACCGGTGAGTCGTTTATGAATGCGCGGCTTTTGCCCGAGGCGGTGAGCTCACGTCTTATTATAGTGTCGTCAGGCTGATAGTCGATATCATTGTTCTCAAATACAGCCTTCATGTCATACCGTGTAAGGTCAAAATGAGCCTCAATGATGCATTTCTGCTCACCGGCTTTTATCTGTCTGCTGTCGGCACGGTTGCCCTTCAGCAGGCCAATAGCCCCGAGAATGATACTCTTTCCGGCACCGGTCTCACCGGTTATCACGCTGAAGCCCGGCTTGAAATCTATGTCGAGCTTGTCAATCAGCGTGAAGTTTTTTATAAGTAAGTGTTTAAGCATTTCTCAGTGTAGATGAAAATTATTTTTTGATTTTTTCCCAACTGGCCACCTGGCTTGCGTTTATGGAAAACAGAATGTCGTAAATCTGTTCTTTTTCTTTCTGTGTGCCCTTGCCATTGTAGATGGCAGCCAGTTCGTCTTTCTTATAGTCAGTCCAGATCTGTGGCAGCAGGCTCATTGGTTTGTCGTCGTGCGCCTTCTTAAGGTCGTCGTTGAGAGCCGTTGATATTTCCTTGCGCCCGCGTTCCACGTTTGTAGTCATTCCGTCCAGTCCCTTACGGTAATAATCATATTGCAACTGTCTGAATGGCTTCATGCCCGCGTCGAGATAATCGTTTATTATCGCGAATCGGTTACGGTCGTCGTCAAAAGATTTCCATCCGGGATAGTCAGTCAGGTTCTGTGCATTGTTGACAAGGTTCATGCATCTTTGCAGCTCATCCTCGCCGCCCATAGGTGCGAAGGTGTCAAGGTCCATGCCTATGATAAGATAGGCATAGTATGCCATAAGAGCAGTAAGCTGGTTGTCAACAGTTTCCTCGTTGAACTCCAGCTGGTCAAATTGCTGGTATCTGAACGAGAAACTGTTGTCAGTATTGTTGTAAATGGTTGTTGTATATGACGAATTGTAAACGGGTCTGTTGGCCTGTATTATAGCCTTGCAGGTAAACAATCCCGTAGTGGCATCATATTTCGTAACGGTTATGGAAAAAGTGCAGGCTATTCTCTCGTTTTTCTTGAATTGCAGGTTTGTCCACTGTTTCTCGTTCAGCATACGCTCCATGGCCTGCTGCAGGTCATCAAACACCGATTTGTCAGTGCCCTCAATCTGCGATGTGTTGAACGTTACCTTCGCGTTCAGCTCCTGTGCGAAAGTGCTACCGCATGACAGCAGCCAGGCGGTCAACAATGTCACGAGCAACGTCAGCCTTGCTTTTCTTGTCATAGTCAGTCTTTCCGTCATTCGAGATAATACTTATTTGGTTGTTGTCCGAGCCGAAGGTAGTGCCTTCGTTGCGTGTAGAGTTGAGCACCACGAAGTCAGCATTTTTCTTCACGAGTTTTTTCCTTGCGTTCTCCTCCTCGTTGTTTGTCTCGAGTGCGAACACAACCAGTCTTTGCTTTGGTGTTTTCATCTTGCCGAGTGCTGCGGCAATGTCGTTAGTGGCCTGCAGTGTCAGCGTCAGCGTGTTGCCTTCGCGTTTAATCTTTTCCTCTGCGGCTTGTTCCGGTCTGAAGTCGGCAACGGCAGCACTTAGTATGGCGGCGTCCATGTCTTTGAATTGCTCTGTCGCCGCTTCATACATCTGCCGGCACGATTCTATGTCAATGCGTCTGACGGCGGGGTGGCACTTCAAACTCACCGGACCGGTTATCAGTGTAACATCGGCACCGCGTCTGCGGCATTCCTCAGCAATGGCAAATCCCATCTTCCCGCTTGAATAGTTGCCTATGAACCTTACTGGGTCAATCTTTTCGTAAGTAGGCCCGGCAGTGATAAGTATTTTCTTGCCTTTCAAGTCGTTGCCGTCAGCATTTGCCGGCTCATTGCCGTCAAGCGCGCGGTCAAGCTCTTCTACTATTATGTCAGGTTCCTGCATCCGTCCCTTTCCTGTCAGTCCGCTTGCAAGAAATCCGCTTGCCGGCTCAATTATTATGTTTCCGAAAGAACGCAGCGTCTCGAGGTTGCGCTGTGTAGTCGGGTGCTTGTACATGTCGAGATCCATGGCCGGTGCAATGAATACCGGAGCCTTCATCGACAGGTATGTCGTCACGAGCATGTTGTCGGCAATGCCGTTGGCCATCTTCCCTATTGTGGAAGCCGTGCATGGGGCGATGAGCATGGCGTCGGCCCACAGGCCAAGGTCAACATGGCTGTGCCATGTGCCGTCGCGCTGCGAGAAGAACTCGCTGATAACAGGGTGATGGGTGAGTGCCGACAGTGTGATGGGGGTAATGAATTCTTTTCCTGCCGGCGTGATGACCACCTGCACGTCGGCGCCGCGTTTCATCAGGCCGCGTATAATCAGGCATGCCTTGTATGCCGCGATGCTTCCCGTAATGCCAAGAACGATATGTTTGCCTTTTAGCATATTTATGTTTGTCTTGTCAGTTTTATTTCTCCTGCATATACTGCATTCTCAGTCTCGTGAGCACCTGCTTTGTGTTAAGCGGGAAATCGGCGTTCGACATCCAGAAGTAGAACCCCGGATCTTTGCTCAGCACCTCTTTCACCTCACGTCCTTTGTATTTGCCGAAGTTGAACACAGCAGTCTTTTCCGGTTTGCCGCCGGCGTCTTTAACAGTGTTGCCATCAGCGTCGGTCACCTCTTTCCAGATGAACCGGCCGGCAAAGTCTATGTTTTTGTTTTGCTTTGAAAACTCAGCCAGCTCATCCATGTCGTTGTGCAGTTCTCTCTCCGGTTCTTCCTGTTTGCCCGGCGCATACATGTCGAGCTCGCCAAGCAGCACCTTGTATGTAGCTTCTGTGTCCTGGTCAGCCCGGTGAGCCTTGAAGTCGTCTTCCATCTTCCTGCCCGTATAGAATTTATATGCAGCGGCAAGATTTCTCGGTTCCATCTTGTGATATATTGTCTGAATGTCAATAAGCCGGCACTGCGAGAAGTCGAAGTCTATGCGTGCCCTCAGAAACTCCTCGCACAGCATAGGCACATCGAAGCGGTTGCTGTTGAACCCGGCAAAGTCGCAGCCGCTGAATTCGTCATACAGGTCAGATGCGATGTCGGTGAATGTCGGCTTGTCGGCTACCGTCTCATTTGAAATGCCTGTCAGCTCAGTAACTTCCTTTGGTATGTCTTTCTCCGGATTGATAAGCTCGTTGCCTCGTTTCTCCGTTCCGTCGGGCATCACCTTTATATATGAAATTTGAATAATCCTGTCTCTTGTTATGTCCAGGCCTGTTGCCTCGAGGTCGAAGACAACAAGCGGCTTTGTCAGATTAAGCTTCATCACTTTATCTCTTGTTTCTACAGTCTGTTTAATACAGTTGTCAGCTCTTCTTGCGTCTTAGTCATTCAGCAGCATCGGCATGATCAGCATGAGTATGTCCTGATCCTCCGGTTGTATTGCCGGAACAATGATGCCGGCTCTTGACGGGTCAGCGAGCTGAATGACAATCTCATCAGAACCGATATTGGAAAGAATCTCAAGCAGGCTGCTGCCCTTGAATCCGATCATCAGCGGCTGTCCGACGAATTCACACGGTATGCTTTCCTTTGCCGACGTCGCGAAGTCAATGTCTTCAGAGTTCAGCTCAAGCGCGTTGGCGTCAACCTTAAGTTTTACCAGCTGGCTGCTTTCGCTTGCGAATGGCAGCACGTGGCGCAGGGCAGCCATCAGTGCCTTGCTGTCTATGGTGATAAGGTTAGGGTTGTCGGTAGGTATGACGCTGTTGTAATTAGGATAGCGGCCTTCTATGAGCCGGCAGTTCAGCGTGCCGTTTTCAAACTCAATCTCAGCAGCCTGGCTGTCGAATTTTATTGTCACCTCGCTGTCGTTCTTCTCAAGTGTGTTCTTTAACAGGTTAGCCGGCTTCTTAGGTAAGATGAAAGATGCGGGAGCCTCGCTTTTTATGTTGAAGTTGCGGCTGCGCACCAGCTTGTGTCCGTCGGTGGCCACTATGGTAAGTGAGTCAGGAGTCAGGTCGAAATATATACCGTTCATGACCGGCCTGATTTCTTCCTGCGCTGTGGCGAAGAGCGAACGTGAAATGTTGTCAGCAAGAACATTGGAGGATATGGTCAGCGTCGTCGCATTGTCGCCCATCTTCTGCGGCAGCGGAAAACCGTCGGCGTTCTGTGCCGTGAAGTTGTATTCTCCGCTTTGGTGGCTGATGGTAACAGTCAGCATGTTGAGGTCGACGTTAAAGGTGACGGGCTGCTCTGCAAGGTCCTTCATGGCATCGAGAATGGTGTGGCTGGCAATGGCAAACTGCCCCTCGCCCTCAGCCATCTCAAGCTCAATGATGCTTTGCATTACGTTCTCGTTGTCACTTGCTGTTATCGTCAGCTTGTCTCCGGTCACCTGGAATAATATGCAGTTGAGTATTTGTAGTGAACTTTTGCTGTTAATGACTTTTGACAGGCTGATGAGCCTGTTGTTGAGCGCTGTGCTTGAAAGTGTAAATCTCATATATATAAGTTTTTTGTTTTTCTCGGTTCGAAAAAAGGCTTGTTGCTGGTGCTGTTAATACATAAAAAACACAAGGCCTTATTAAGTCACAAAATTACTAAAAAGTGTGGAGTAAACAAAAAAATGAAAGAAATCTTTTTCGTTTTACAACTTATTTTGCTAATTTCGCAACGTGCTTTTCAAAGGCCTCATAGCGTGCGGAAAGCAGACGGTGTAAAAAGATGTTGAATAACCCAATTTTAATTTGAATTTATAAGCTTATTGCTTGATAAAAACAATAATCATACAAATATAAATGGAACAACAAGGAAAAGTAATAGTAGTGCTTCCCGCGCGTGAAGGCGATTCTGCACGCGGTCATTGGAAAGCCCAGAGCTTTGTGATAGAAACACACGAGCAGTATCCGAAGCAGATGGTGTTCGATGTGTTCGGCGAGGACAGGCTGAATCAGTTTAACATAAAGACTGGTGATGAGATAAATGTGAAGTTCGACATCACTGCTCATGAATATAACGGGCGTTGGTTTAATAACATTCGTGCCTGGGATGTCCAGCGTGTAGACCCTACGGCAGCAGCCGCCGGCGCTAACACTGCCCCGCAGCCTTACGCTCAGACGCCGCAACAAGGGCTCACTGCTGCTCAGTCACCGGAGCCATTTGGGTCGGCTCCTCAGGCGCAAAAGGGCGGAGCGGCTGCACCGCAGCAGGCACCTTTTCCTCCTGCCGGCGACGCGCAGAATGGTGATTCAAGTGACGACCTGCCTTTCTGATTTAAACAGGACGGCTGTTTGAAAGGAATCCGTTTCCTGGCAGAAACATTCGTTCCGTGATATGAAAATGATTAAGAAATGATTTTCAGCTGAAGTTATTTCTTAATCATTTTTTTATTAAGTAATGTTTAAAAGATAGTAACTATTCAGCATCGTAAGTCCGGCTGACGGCAAGACATACCAGTTGCCGGTACCTACGTTCAATAAATATTATGACTATACGTCAGTGGGCGATCAAGGCAACTCGTCTGTCAATATTCCGGTTATACGTTATTCCGAGGTGCTGCTGATATATGCCGAGGCTCTGAACGAGTTGAACGGCGGTCCGATTCTTCAGACAGGACGTTCGTGGGGCAAGTCAGTGATGTCTGATTATGAGTCGCCGAACATTTTCCAGGGAAAATATCTCAAGGCCACCATTGATTTGAGACAGGTAAGGACGAAGTGGAAAAATACCATTTATAAGCGATTGCAAAATCAGGCGTCAAAACCTAATTTTGCAATTGTTTATACGTTTTTATAAAATGGATTTTTATCGTGTCTAATACAGCAACACCATTTTCACGGCCGTTATACGTAATGCTCAAGCCGGCCGGAGCCTCGTGCAATCTTCGGTGCAAATATTGCTATTATCTGGAAAAACAACATCTTTATGCCGCTGACGGGGTTCGCACCATGTCTGACGAGCTGCTTGAGCGTTTCACAAAAGAGTATATCAACGCGCAGACCATGCAGCAGGTGCTTTTCACCTGGCACGGCGGAGAACCGCTCATGCGGCCGCTGTCTTTCTACCGTAAGGCCGTGGAGCTGCAGAATCGGTATGCCTGCGGCCGGCAGATAGACAACTGCATACAGACCAACGGCACGCTGCTTACCGATGAGTGGTGTGAGTTCTTTGCCGAGAACCACTGGCTTGTGGGCTTATCCATTGACGGACCGCAGGAGTTTCATGATGAATACCGCCGCTCGCGCGGCAACAAGCCGTCGTGGGTGAAGGTTATGAACGGCATAAGACTGCTGAAAAAACATGGGGTAGAGTGGAATGCCATGGCTGTTGTCAATGATTTCAATGCCGATTATCCGCTCGATTTCTATCATTTCTTCAAGGATGCGGGGTGCCGCTATATTCAGTTCTCGCCGATTGTGGAGCGTATTGTCGAGCATGATGACGGGCGCCGGCTGGCAAACGTCAGCGATGCGGCTGACGCGCCTGTCGCCGACTTCTCAGTGTCGCCGGAGCAGTGGGGCGAATTTCTTATTGCAATCTTTGACGAATGGGTGCGGCACGACGTAGGCACTACGTTCGTTGAATTGTTTGACAGCATATTGGCCAACTGGGCCGGAGTGCAGCCGGGCATCTGTGCTTACGGCAAGGAATGCGGCCATGCCGGTGTGATGGAGTTCAACGGCGATGTTTATTCATGTGATCATTTTGTGTTTCCGGAATACAAGCTTGGAAATATAAGAAGCAATACGCTTGTTGAGATGCTCTACGGCGAAAAGCAGCAGAAGTTCAGTGACATGAAACACCGCTCGCTGCCCAGACAGTGCCGTGAGTGCCGTTATGAGTTTGCCTGTCACGGCGAATGCCCCAAGAACCGTTTCCTCAAAGACCGCTACGGCAATGCCGGTCTGAACTATCTTTGCAAAGGCTATTACAAATTCTTTGAACATGTTGCTCCTTACATGCAATATATGAAAGATGAGCTTGATGCCGGCAGAGCTCCGGCAAATGTCATGAGTCTGTTTTAATTACAAACGACATTATAAAGTTTACACAATATAAAATTAGCGCAATAAAATTAGCGCAGGGTTCGGATAGCCGGGCCCTGCGCTAAAAGTTAATATTCCTCAGAATCAGACGATGTTGTTATTTGTCATGGTTGGAATGTCTGTATTCCTACAGGATATTTCCTGATCGTCTGCTCTATATTCACATTCGATGTTTTTTTGGCTTAAATACCATTAAATCTGCATATTTAGTCTTTCCTTTTTGTTTTGGCAAGCAAACGAAGATTTTATTTTTAAACGTTATTCAGGCTATAACATTTCGCAGGAGCCACAAGCTGAAGAACTTGTCATATACTACATAGGCATCGCCTGACTGTGTGATGAAGTCTTTCTCAAGAAGACCTTTTATAGCGGAGTTTACTGAGCTTGGTGATGGCAGATGGTATTTCTTGGCGAATGCTCCGCTCCTTACATTTCTTGCCGTTCCTTCAGCAGAGATGGCTATAAACACGGCACGTTGCTTTTCCGGCATCTGGCGGAGCATTGCCTCATAAGTGTCTGAGGCAATGTCGAGGTTGTAGTTGATGGCATCATCTATCATGGCTGCGGTGCAGGCAGAGCCTTCCGGAGTTTTCAGAAACAATACATTCATTATGCGCTGCATGTAGGATGTAATGCCATCGAAGCGTGAGTATACCTCATCGGCTACCTGTGGATCAAGTGTCTTTCCTCTTTCCTTGAATTTATCAATAGCAAATTCACGGTATTTATCCAGTGACAGTGGCTTGAGGTTCATGAGAACAACACTTTGATAGAAGGGACGGGCCGGCGAGGTGAATATTTCACCCATCAGATGCCGGTGGGAGCCTGAGAAGATGAAGTGTGCATTGACGCAACGCTGTACGTATGTGCGCAGCAACGCTTCTATTCTCTTGTCGCCATAGTTTGTAATCTGCTGGAATTCGTCAATAGCAACAAGGCATGGCTTGTCGGCATTGTTGAGGTAGGCGAAAATCTCGTCAAGGGTTACTTCCGGATTTTTTATCTCGCCGATTCCCAATCCCCATGATGGCTGCCCGTTTATATCGAAGGATATTTCTGAACGGATTGACGAAACGATATTGATGAATTTCTCCCACACTTTGCGTCCAAGTGGTCTGAGTCCGTCAATTATAGCCTTGCCAAACATGTTGACAAGGTCGCTGACGGAGTTTGTCGAGTATATGTCAATGACAAAGGTATAGTATTTGTCTTTTATCCCGGGCTGTGCAAAGCAATGGTGTATGAGCTCCGTCTTGCCTATCCTGCGCGGAGAAATAAGTGCAATATTGTTTTCGTTGACAAGCAGCTCTGTTATCTGCCTGGTTTCTGCTTCCCGGTCGCAGAAGTATTCCGCTCCGGCATAACCGTTTGTGACAAAGGGATTATTCAATTTCATGCTTTTTCCTTTTAGTGCAAAGATAGTGATTTTATCATCATTATCAAAAAATGATTATCAAAAAATGATTATCAAAAAATGATAACGGAACCGGTGGAATAATATTTTCCGTTGACTAAAAAGACCATTGACTTTTTTTGTATATTGTTTAGTGGTGAAAAATATTGACAAACCGATTTTCAAAACTTGCAGAAAACGGAGCAGCCTTACTGTTGGCCGTGTGGAATGGCATTCTCGTGCGGTTTAAATCAACTTGATAATCAATGTGTTGTGATTTTATTACAAAAATAAATCAGCTGAAATGGCCTTTTATGTAATAAAAACAGAAAAATAAAGCAATGGTTTACGACCCGTAAACCATTGCTTTGGAAAAATATCTCCGTGAGATAGAAATTTATCTCATTGAGATATTTTTCTGAAGTGCTGAAAAAGTGTTTTCTTGCAGAAAAATACATGTTTTATGCATTATGAACAGGTTTTCGTTGCAAGCACTAAATTTTTTTTCAGCGTGTTTTTTAGTTAATATTCTTTAATTTCTTCTGAATTAATTTTACAAAGCAAATTAACTGCGGTTATTCCTCATTCAGCCATTTGTCGATGAGCTGGCGTGCTATGCTGAGCTTTTCGGGAATGACAGGCAGGTTGTCTTTTCTGAACCATCTGCCGCCGGAGAGTTCTTCTTTCTGCAGGTACACCTCGCCGCTGATGTAGTCAGCCTCATAGCCCACCATCAGTCCGGCAGGATAAGGCCATGGCTGCGACCCGAAATAGCGCAGGTTGCCGATAGTGAGGCTTGTTTCTTCCATCACCTCGCGCATGACGGCCTGTTCGAGAGTCTCGCCGGTCTCGACAAAGCCGGCCACGAGGCCGTAGAAGTTTCCCTTGAAGTTGCGGGCGTGCACGAGCAGCACCTCATCGCCGCGGTGAATGAGTACTATGATAGCGGTGGCGAGCTGCGGCCATACCTCCTTGCCGCACTGCGTGCATCGTTTTGAAATGTCTGTGTGCATTTTCATCGGAGCGCCGCATACGCCGCAGAAACGGGTGTTCTGGTCCCAATAGAGCAGTTCGCGGCATTTGCCGGCCTTAAGGTACAGCTCGGCAGACAGCTTATAGAACGATGCGCGCAGCTCGCACATCTCATATTGCCGGCTGCCGGTAACAGGTCTGTCTATGCTGTATGCCTTTACAGGCGTACCGTCGTTCATAGCGGCGATGTTCATGACGTGTGTCCACGGGCGTGTCTCTACGGGAGGCTCATCGCAGAGAGGAATGGTGAATCTGCCGTCGTCAGTGTGCTCAAGCAAAAGGGATGTCTTGCAGAATACGAAGTAGTATGTTTTCATGTTATTGTTTTAATAATCGTTTTCCGGATCATACTCGCGGTGGAAGAGCAGCTTGTAGTCGCGGCGCAGTGCCGGCTGCACCAGGCTGTCAGGAACGAACCGCCAGTTCTTGTTCGGCTTGGGGTCAATGGTTCCGAGTTTCTTTATTTCTTCCATCAGATAGTATCTCTGGTCGCGTTTGCTGCGCCAGATGATGCGCTCTTCGAGCTTGTCTTTCGGTATGCCTGCGCCCTTGGTGAGCAGCTCGCCGCCGCCGTTGCCGCGGTAGCTGTTCACGGCCACGCGGTAAGTCTTTGCCGGGTTGAACGGCTGGCCGTCTGACATGCGCAGGATGTGCACCTTCTGCCCGTCAGGCTTGGTGACGTCTACTTCATAGTCAATGCCGGCTGCAGAGTCGAAGTTGAACGTGAAGTTTTTAAATCCGGTGTGCTGGTTGTCGCTCTTAGCCTCATCGAAGAGCAGCAGATGGTCGGCCGGAGATGTCATGGTGTTGGCCCACAGGTCGTAGCTCATTTCGAGGTGCCGGCGTATCTCCTCGCCGGTGAGCTCCATGACGTACAGCTGGTTTTCAAACTTATAAAGGTTGAACATATCGGCCACGGTGATGTCGCCTTTCTTGATGGATGCGTTGAAGCGCAGCGGCGCATTGAAGGCAATGTCGGCATTGGTTATTCTAATCTCGAGGTTCAGAATGAGATCGTTGAAAGCACTTGAACCGAAGAACGACGGCCGCGTGCTGATGGTGTGGGCCATGCGTCCGATTTTTTGTGTTACGTATGCCATTACCGTGTCATACTGCGGTTTGAAGCAGGCCATGAAGTCATTGTCAATGGGCAGGTCGGCGACGTCGGCAAGTGTTCCCTTGGCTGTTGTGGTCACGGTGCGGTTGCGTCCGCTGCCGTCGACGCTGACCGTCAGCTCGGCATCGGCAACGGCCATGGCGTTGTTGGCCGGGTCGAGGCACAGCACCTGCTTGCCGGCTGTGTTCGTGACGGTTTCATTGTGGCGTGTATGGTCGTGGCCGAAGAGCACAAGGTCGAAGCCCGGCACCTCACGCGCCACACGCACTGACGCGTCTTCTTCATACTGTGGCGTTACGATGCCGCCTTTCTCGCCGGAGTGGAACACGCCTATGACCACGTCAGCATGTTCTTTCTCCTTGAGCACCTTCATCCATTTCCGTGCCGTGGAGACCATCTCGTCAAACCGCAGACCTGACCACAGCGACGGCGACAGCCAGTTGGGGATGGCCGGCGTTATCATGCCGAGCACGCCTATGCGCACGCCGTCGCGCTCGATGATGGTATATGGCTTCACGTAGGGCTTGCCGGTGGCTGCGCTGACGATATTTGCGCCGAGCATTGGGCAGCTGACATCCTTTATCCATTTGTCATATACGCCGTGGCCGGTCTCTACGTCGTGGTTGCCCATGGTCTCGGCATCATAGCCCATATAATTGATTATCTCAGCAGCTATGTGCTTATGGACGGTGTCGATGTAGTCATAATAATAGCTTGCCGGCTGACCCTGCAGAATGTCGCCGTTGTCGAAGAGCAGCACGTTGCGGCCGTATTTTTTCCTGAGGTCTTTCACGTAGGTGCTGATGCGGGCCATGGAACCTCTTCGCGGATGCAGCTCTATGAAGTCGTAGGGGAAGAAACAACCGTGCACGTCGCTTGTCTCAAGCACGCGCAGGGTGACAGTCTTTGGTTTTGACATTGCAATTTGTGTAACGGTCATAAATGCGGCTATGGCAATAATGATTTTTTTCATGTTCCTCGTATTTAATGCTGAATAATTATGGTTAAACTATCCTAACGTCCGGCAAAATTAACTCATTTTTCTGAATAAAAATAAAAATGAGCACTATTCTTTTTGTCTGCTCATGTGCTTTTTATACATTTGCAGCGCGTGTTGCCAGACGGCGGCATGCAACGTTGTAAGAAACAAAAAAGCAACATATTTCAGATGAAGATTATTTTTATAGGTGCCGGCAATCTTGCTACTAATTTTGCGAAGGCATTGGTGGCTGCCGGACATGATGTGCTTCAGGTGTACAGCCGTACGATGGAGTCGGCGCAGCGCCTGGCCATGACAGCGGGCGGGGCGCCTGTGTGTTCTCTTGATGCTGTGAGCGGCGATGCCGACGTGTATATAATAGCTGTCAAGGACAGCGTGCTGCCAGAGATAATTCCGCAGGTGTGCAGCGGTAAAGGCGAGAAGGTGTTCTGTCACACGGCGGGCTCCATGCCGATGAGTCTGTTTGAAGGCCAGGCCCTGCACTACGGCGTTCTTTATCCTATGCAGACCTTCTCAAAAGAACGCGATGTCAATTTCAGGGAAATACCCTGTTTCATAGAGAGCAGCGACAGTGTTGCCGACAGTGTGCTGAGGCAGCTGGCCGGCTCTGTGTCAGACAGGGTAATGCCGCTGTCTACTGACAACCGGCGCTATCTGCATTTGGCGGCTGTCTTCGCAAGTAATTTCGTGAACCATTGTTACGGCATTGCCGGCGACTTGATAGGAAAATGCGGACTGCCTTTTGACGTGCTGCTGCCGCTTATTGACGAGACTGCGCGTAAGGTGCATGAGCTGCCGCCTGTTAAGGCACAGACCGGGCCTGCCGTGCGCTATGACGAAAATGTGATACGTGCACAGAGCTCCATGCTGCGCGGTAATCCGATAGTCAAGGATCTTTATGACAGAATGAGCATGAGCATTCATGCACGGCAAATGAAAGAGGAGGGGAAGAAATGATTAACTACGACTTGAAAAAGATAAAGGCCGTTGTATTCGATGTTGACGGCGTACTGTCACGGCAGACGGTGACCATAGATGATGGCGGCGAGCCGCTGCGCACTGTAAACATCAAGGACGGCTATGCCATTCAGCTTGCCGTGAAGGCCGGCCTTCACATAGCCATCATAACCGGCGGATATAATGAGGCCATCCGCAAGCGCTATGAGCGGCTCGGAGTGAAAGACATCTGTATGGGGGCAGCCGTGAAAACAAATGACTACCGCCGGATTATTGACGGCTATGGCATCAGTGATGAAAACGTTATTTATGTCGGCGACGACATTCCCGACTATCAGGTGATGCGGCTGTGCGGCTGTCCGTGCTGCCCGCATGATGCCTGTTCTGACATAAAGAAGATATCTGCATACATAAGCAGCGCAGACGGCGGAGAAGGCGTTGCGCGCGATGTTCTTGAGCAGGTGCTGAGAGTGCAGGGAAAGTGGCTGAGCGATGCCGAGGCATTCGGCTGGTAAAATTGTTTTTTAAGTTGCAAGAAAATGCAGAAAGAAATGGAAAGTAATATAAAGAGAATAATTCTTGCCAGCGCATCGCCGCGCCGGCGTGAGCTTGTTGGCGGACTTGACATTCCGTTTGATGTGCATGTGCTGCCGGATGTTGATGAATCGTATCCGGACAGCCTGCCGCTGCTTGACGTGTCGGAATATATAGCCGTGGAGAAAAGCAAGGCTTATGATGCCTCAAGACTTAAGGATGGCGAAGTGCTGCTGACGGCCGACACCACTGTGGTGTGCGGTGATGAGATAATGGGCAAGCCGGTGGATGAGCAGGATGCGAGGCGTATGCTGCATGAGCTGAGCGGACGCACGCATAAGGTGGTGACAGGTGTGTGCCTGACTATGCAAAACAAGCAGAGGCATTTTTCCGTGGTCACTGAAGTGACGTTCGCTGAACTGGATGATGAAGAGATTGATTATTACGTAGGGAAATACAAACCGCTCGACAAGGCCGGCGCATACGGCATTCAGGAGTGGATAGGATATATTGGCTGCGCCGGTATTAAAGGCAGCTATTATAATGTGATGGGGCTGCCGGTGCAGCGCGTTTACAGCGAACTGAAGAAAATGTGACAAACAGAGTTCCGCTGTAAACACATGACATGTTTACCTCAGGTCTATTACCTCTGCGTTCGGAAAATCTTTTGCATTGAAACGGAACAGAGAGTTCGGCTGGGCGGCAGCTGAGAAATTGCGTACGGTTATCGTTGTCCAGCTGTTGCCCTGCCGCATTCTTATTTTTGTCGGAACATAGCTCCTGCTGTTTATCCATATCTGCATTTGCTGCACTGTGCGCTTTTTGTTTTTCGCGGTAAGCGTAATAAAGTATGAGCCTTTCTGTTTGGTCATACGCTGCGTGTAGCCTGTTTTATATATGTGTATGAACGTCATCGGGTTCATGCGCATTTGCTGTGCCTGTGTCGGCGTACTTACGTTTACTTCTTCGTTTTGTTTCAGATAGCTCCATTGTGTCTTTCCGTCAAACCACACAATGGCTTGTGGCGTGCGTGCATGAAACTTCCTGCCTTTTATGGCTATGGTGCCACTCGTGGTGCCGTATTTTGATGATGAGGCTGTGAATGCTGCTGAACAGCCGCTGCTGCGCCCGACAACAGCCGCTGTCTTGTCGAGCACCTGCGTGGCCGTCTGTGCTTTTATGGTTAATATGGCCGAGCAGAGCATCAGTATTAGAAATATCTTGCGGATGTTCATGATTTTTCTGATTTTACACATTATATTATATATACATTATATGCACATTACATTTTACGTTATAATGCAGCATATATAATCAACATTAAAGTCTGTAATTACGTTGTTAAGAACGCTCAGAGCTTTTTTAACATTATCCGTGCATTCGTGCTATTATGGCGTTCAGCTGGCTTTCGTCCTGAACGAGCACCTCACGTGGCTTTGCGCCTCGTGACGGACCAACGATACCGGCATTCTCAAGCTGGTCCATGACACGGCCTGCGCGGTTAAAGCCAATGGAGAATCGGCGCTGAATCATGCTCGTTGAGCCTTGCTGGCTGAGCACTACGGCGTGGGCCGCCTCCTCGAAATATGGGTCGAGAGACTTTGCCTCTATGGCGCTGCCGCCGTCAGAAGAGCCGGGCTCGTCAGGCTCCGGCAGTATCAAGGGCTCTACCGGGCCGGGCTGTGCGGCAATGTATGCGTTGATGCGTTCCACCTCAGGTGTGTCGACAAAGGCACACTGCACGCGGACGGGCTCACTGCCGTTCAGATAGAGCATGTCGCCGCGGCCAATGAGCTGTTGTGCGCCGGGACGGTCGAGAATGGTCTTGGAGTCTATGCCGGCCGACACCTTGAAGGCTATACGGCCCGGAAAGTTGGCCTTGATGGTACCGGTGATAATGTTGGTAGTAGGCCTCTGGGTGGCTATAACCATGTGTATGCCTACGGCGCGTGCCAGCTGTGCAATGCGGGCAATAGGCTGCTCAATCTCTTTGCCGGCTGTCATGATAAGGTCGCCGAACTCATCGATGATGACCACTATGTAAGGCATGAACTCATGGCCTTTGGTAAGGTCGAGCCTGTGGTTTACGAATTTCTGGTTGTATTCTTTTATGTTTCTTACGCCGGCAAGCTTGAGCATGTCGTAACGGTGGTCCATGAGCTTGCAGAGAGAGTTGAGCGTGCGCACCACCTTGGTTACATCAGTAATGATAGGCTCGTCGTCCTCGTCGACAACGGCCATGAAATGTGGAGCTATCTTCGAGTAGATAGAGAACTCAACCTTCTTCGGGTCTATGAGCACCAGCTTAAGCTCATTAGGGTGTTTCTTGTAAAGCAGTGAGGTGATGATGGCATTAAGGCCGACTGACTTACCCTGTCCGGTGGCACCGGCAACAAGCAGGTGAGGCATCTTGGTGAGGTCGATCATGAATACCTCGTTGGTGATGGTCTTTCCGAGTGCTACGGGCAGAGCCATCTTTGATTCCTGGAACTTGCGCGAGTTCAGAATGCTCTCCATGGAAACAATGTGGGGGTGGGCGTTAGGCACTTCAATGCCTATCGTGCCTCTGCCGGGAATAGGAGCGATGATTCGAATGCCTATGGCTGCGAGGCTGAGGGCAATGTCGTCTTCAAGGCTTTTGATTTTTGAAATGCGCACACCCTCTGCCGGCTGTATTTCATAGAGGGTTATGGTAGGTCCGACAGTAGCGCGGATGGTCTTTATCTTTACGCCGTAATTGCCAAGCACTTCTATGATGCGGTTCTTGTTGGCTATCTGCTCTTCTTCGTTGATGAGTGACTCGCTGTCATCGTCATATTTCTTCAGCAGGTCGAGGGTGGGAAAGTGGTAGTTTGTGAATGGCTCACGCGGATTGATAGGCGTGCTGATGTCGGGCTGGTTGTCTACGGTGCTGCCGGTGGCCTTGTCTTCCTCATGTGCGATGGCTACGTCCATGCCAATCTTCTGGCTGGCCTCCTTCTCGGCTGCTGCAAGGCGTGCCTCGCGCTGTTTCTGCAGCAGCGTCTTGCCGTCGTCGGAAGTCTCGTCGGGCGTCTCGTTGTCAGCAGGCTCCTGTGCTACTGGCTCCTGTGCTACAGTGTCTTCTGTTTTTCCGTTGCTGCTGTATCCGTGCAGCTTGGCTTCTTCTTCAGGAGACAGTGCCTGGTCAATGTCGCTTGCAATTATTTCTTCCTCTTTCTTTTCCTCGGCATTGTCAGCAGTGCTGTCAGTGGTGTCGCCGGCGGCATCCTCTGCTGTTTCTCCGCTGTCGGGCTCACTGTTGTCAGTTTGTTTGTCGTAGTGGCAGGATATAGAGAAATCAACATTATTGAGATAATGTCTCGGGTTCAGACATTTCCTGATGAAGGTGATTGTTTCCTGTGTTATGAAAGTCATGAAAACAATCGCTATGAGCAGAAGCAGAATGACCAGTCCGGGCGCACCGATGACGTTCTCCAGTTTCTGCACTATGAACAAGCCGTGGTCGCCGCCGGGTGAGAAAATCAGATCCGGCGTAAACGGTGCCAGGAATTTTGCAAGCGTGATGCTGCTCCATATCATGACGATGGCCATGCCGAAGAACCACTTCCACAGGTTTACGCGGCTGACTTTCATGAGTCTGAGGCCGGCAAGAATGATGAATGCCGGAATTAAAAATGCGGGAAAACCAAAGTCGCGTGAAATGAAGGTATAGCCGATTATTGCACCCCATGAACCGCAATAGTTCTGAAATTCATTGTCGTTGTTGAGCCATTCCCCCGGACGCAGATTTTCCAGGATGCTTTGGTCGGCATCGCCGGTGGATATGAATGAGCACATCGCGATAATAATGTATATAGCTGCAACAAGCAATACCAAACCGATGATAAAATCTGTGCGGTCTGTGAATATCTTGGGAGAACTTTCTGTATCTTCAGACTTGCGGGCTTTGCGTTCTGTCTTTTTACGTGCCATTAGTGGAGTCTTTTTTTAATGATTCTGCCTGACGTCAGCCGTGCTGAATATGTATTTATTCTATAAGAGAGCAAGCAGACGTAAGGCTTGCGGAAAAGCACACAACTGAAAAACAATAATATTATCTGTGGTGTTTTTGCCGTCTGCATGTCTTTTCATCTTTACTTTGATTGCACGGTGGGCAGATTGTCTTGCAAAATTAAAGAATAAAACTGAAAAGGGTCAAAAATTTCATAACTTTTTTCTAATTTTGCAAGATGAAACATATTGGCTGTAAAAACGGGAAAACAGCATAACGGTGTTTGTTGTTTCGTTACGGCTTTTAGGTTTTGATGTTTGATGTTGAATGTTCTGAAAGAGAATGAAGAAAATTATCTATAACAAATTTGACAAGCGGGAGATAGCTTCCCTGCCGAGGGCAGTCTTTCCCGGAAAAATTGTTGTGGTTACCAAACCGGCAGATGCGGCATCGGCTGTTGACGCCCTGCTCGCAAGCGAAATCCTGGGCGTTGACACGGAGACACGCCCGGCTTTTCGTAAGGGCGCGCGCTATAAGGTGGCATTGCTGCAGGTGTCAACACACGATACTTGCTATCTTTTCAGGCTTAACAAGACCGGTCTGACACCTGACATAAAACGTTTTCTTGAAGATACAACTGTCCCGAAGATTGGCATATCGTGGCACGATGACTTGCTCGGCCTGCATAAGCTCGCTGATTTTAAACCTGGATTGTTTATAGATCTTCAGAATATGGTTGGCAAGCTGGGGATAGAAGACTTGAGCTTGCAGAAACTTTATGCAAACATTTTTCATCAGAAGATAAGCAAGGCACAGCGGCTCAGCAATTGGGAGGCACCTGTGCTGCGTGAGCCGCAGTTGTTGTATGCGGCTACGGACGCATGGACATGCATTAACCTGTATGAGGAAATGGAAAGGCTGATTTCCACAGGCGATTATACTCTCGTGGTGAGAGAGGACGACAGCACTGCTGTGAGCACGCCGCCTGCTGCCGGCGATCAGCAAAAGAGCGATGGCGATGAAAAAAGCACAGTTGCCAATGCGCGGAAGAAAACTTCTCCGGCGAAGAAGAAAAAGTCAGGCGGCGTGAAGGCTGCGCAGAAAAACAGGAAAAAAGTCAAACCGGCAAAGAAAGGATTCAGAGGCTTGGGCAGTTTGATCAGAAAGATAAAACAAAAGATGGATAAATATGGCATATAAACAGGTTTACCTTAAGAAAGGAAAAGAAGAAAGCTTGAAACGCTTTCACCCGTGGATATTCAGCGGTGCACTGCATCATATTGATGACGGCATTCAGGAAGGCGACACGGTGAGAGTGGTAACTGCCGACGGCAGCTTTATTGCCGTGGGGCATTATCAGATAGGAACCATTGCCGTTCGTGTGTTGTCATTCTCGGATGAAGTGATTGACGGTTCTTTCTTTGAGCATCGTCTGAAAGCTTCCCTTGACATGCGCGTGGCTATAGGTATTGCCGATAATCCGTCAAACAACACTTACAGGCTCGTTCACGGCGAGGGCGACAACCTGCCGGGACTTGTCATAGACTGCTATGGGCGTACGGCTGTCATGCAGGCTCATTCTGTTGGCATGCATGTATGCCGGAAGGAGGTTTGCAATGCCCTTGTTAAGGTGATGGGCAACCGTATAGACAATGTGTTCTATAAAAGTGAGACGACACTGCCTTTTAAGGCCGAGCTCGGTCAGGAAAACGGCTGGATCTACGGCGGTGAGGCCGACAATGTAGCTGTTGAGAATGGGCTGCGCTTTCATATAGACTGGCTGAAGGGACAGAAGACCGGCTTTTTTGTTGACCAGCGTGAAAACCGCCGCCTGGTGGAGAAATACAGTAAGGGACGAAGCGTTCTGAACATGTTCTGTTATACCGGAGGATTTTCTGTTTATGCCATGCGCGGCGGCGCACGGCTTGTGCACAGCGTTGACTCGTCGGCAAAGGCTATAGACCTGACCAATCAGAACGTTGAAATGAATTTCCCAGGCGACAATCGTCATGAGGCATATTGTGAGGATGCTTTTAAATATCTTGACGAGCATGATGACAAATATGATTTGATAGTACTTGACCCGCCGGCATTCGCCAAGCATCGCAGTGCTATTCATAATGCATTGAAAGGATACACAAGGCTTAATCTTAAGGGATTGCAGAAGATTAAGCACGGTGGACTGCTGTTTACGTTCAGCTGTTCGCAGGCTGTGAACAAAGACCAGTTCAGAGCTGCTGTGTTCACGGCAGCAGCCCAGGCACGGCGTCGCGTACGTATATTGCATCAGCTGCATCAGCCGGCCGACCATCCTATAAATATATATCATCCTGAAGGTGAATATCTGAAGGGACTTGTGTTATATGTAGAGTAGGGAGGACGTGTTTATAAGATGATAAGGAATTGGCTATGTGAAACAGAATGGCTTTTTCATTCTGTCATTTTCCATTAACATAAACAAGAAACTAAAAAAGCCGTATTCACAGTAAGTTTTGTGAATACGGCTTTTTAATTCAATATAATTACGGGTGGTCGCTGACATTTGCACCCCCCATAATCGCTAAATGTTTCGTTTCAGGAAAATGCTGTGGTCTATGCACGCGGGCAGCTCGTTCTTGTAATGGGTGACCATGATAAGAGTCTTGTCTTTCCTGCGGCAGAATGTTTCTATAATGTCTTTTACAAGCCGGCGGTTCGTATTGTCAAGTCCGTGGAGCGGCTCGTCGAGAATGAGCAGCTCAGGGTCTTTGACGAAGGCGCGTGCAAGCAGTACAAGCCGCTGCTCGCCGCTGGAAACCTTTAGGAACGACTTGTCGGCAAGAGCGTCAATGCCGAACATTCGCATCCAGAACATGCATCTTTCATAATCGCTTTCGCTGGGCTTGTGATATAGCCCCACACTGTCTGACATGCCGGAGGCAACGATGCGCTTGCATGGCAGGTCTTTCCTGTATGCCCTGTGCATCTCCGGCGATACGTAGCCAATGTGCTTCTTTATGTCCCAGATGCTCTCGCCGCTGCCGCGCGGGTTGCCGAACAGCTCTATGTCGCAGGCATAGCTCTGCGGGTTGTCGGCGCAGATGAGGCTCAGCAGCGTAGACTTGCCGGCACCGTTCTGCCCGCTCAGTGCCCAGTGCTCGCCGTTTCTTACCGTCATGCTCAGGTCTTTGAGGATAGTGCGCTTGCCATAGCGTATGCTGACATTGTTCAGCTTGGCCACGATGTCAGCGTTATAGTCATTGCTGTTGGCAGGCATACAGAGAATTTCCTTTTCTTTCTCTGCCGTAAGAACACGGTCAGGGAACGGCTTGCGTGCAGCAAGATATTCCTCACGTGTTTTCTTGGGATATACTTTCATATCCTTTACTTCAACGACATGAGTTATGAACTCCGGAATATCATCAATCTTGCTCAGCACAAGTACGATTTGCAATGCCTTGCTCTTGGAAAGCTCTGTCAGCAGTTCTTTCAGCTGGTCGCGTGTCTCGGCATCAAGTCCGATGAACGGATTGTCCATAATGAGCACCCTTGGCTTTGCGAACAGGTTGCATGCTATTTCGTATTTTCGCAGCTCACCGCTCGACAGCAGAATGATGTATTTGTCGAGCAGCGGCCGCATGTTGAAGATGTCATAAATATCTTCGCGCAGCTTCCGGCGTTCTTCCGTGTCATCGCCGGCAAGAGCGTAGGCCTTGTCAAGCTGTTCGCCTACCGTAGGCGTAGAGGCGTCAATCTCGGTCTGGTTCCAGCGTTGTTGCAGATAATAAGTACGGTCATTGTCTCCGCCGTATGTATCGCGGAACGTTATGTATTTGATGTTGTCGCTCACGTATGTCTTTGTGCTTGGAGTGAAATCATATTCCACATCGTGCATGAGCAACGGATGCCGGCCTGTTACTATGTCAATGAACATAGTCTTGCCGCCGCCGTTGGGGCCTACCACGGCAATGTGCTCGCCGTCACATGCCGTGAAGTTAACAGGCTCAGCCATTCGCCATTCAGGCATACGTGTAACGCCGTTCTCGATTTTTATAATTTCTTGTTTCATGCTGGTTCTTTTTGTAGTATGTTCTTATGTGTGTTGTTTTCAGATGTTTTTGTTACGAAAGGCATAGTCAGTACGAATGAAAAATATCTGCTGCAGGTGTTTAAGCCTGTGTTAAATAAAACGTCCTTTATTTCTCAATTCTTTTTTGATTGCGCAGAGCGAAGTCCTTCCATGACGAGTAGTGCGTGGCGCCGGTCTCAGGCCGTGCCATTTGCAGAAAATGACAGTATGCTGCTCCTAGAGCGTCAGTGGCATCCATAAATTTCGGCATTTCGTCTTTGTTTATGTTAAGCAGCCTTTGCAACATGCCGGCAACCTGTTCCTTGCTTGCCTGCCCCTGTCCGGTAATGGCCATTTTTATTTTCAGCGGCGCATATTCATGTATTGGCACGCTGTGATGAATGGCAGCCGCTATGGCAACACCCTGTGCTCTGCCGAGCTTGAGCATAGACTGCACGTTCTTGCCGAAGAAAGGTGCTTCGATAGCCATCTCGTCGGGAAGGTATTCATCTATTATTCCGGTAACCCTCTCGAATATTTTTCCAAGGCGCAGATACGGATCTCTTTCCTTTCGCATGTCAATCACTCCCATAGCTATCAGTGAGGCCTTGTTGCCTATGACACGTATCAGTCCGTAACCCATTACATTTGTTCCGGGGTCTATTCCGAGAATGATTTTTTCAGTATTGACGTTCATCTTGTTAACGGTCCATATAAGGATTTGTGGCCAGCTCGTAGCCTATGGTGGTCTGCTCGCCGTGTCCCGGCAGCACAGTGACGCTGTCGGGCAGCTGTGCGAGTGCTCTCAGACTTTGTATGATGGCGAACATGCTTCCGCCCGGGAAATCGGTACGCCCTATGCTGCCCTTGAAAAGCGTGTCACCGGAGAAGAGAAGACCTTCTTCCCGGCAATAGAAGCACACTCCGCCGGGAGTATGTCCCGGTGTCGGGAGTATATCAATCTTATGCGAGCCGAACAATATCTGCTCATCCATATTGAGAGCTTTGAAATCAGGATAATCGGCTATGTCAATGGAAATGTTGAACATCTGCTCTGCCTGTTCTCTTAATCCTGTCATCAGAATACTGTCGGCGCTGCATATCTCCGGTGCAAGTCCGAATGTTTTTTTTATTGTGTCATTGCCGAGATTGTGGTCAGCATGTCCGTGTGTCACGAGCAGGTGCCTGGGGACAAATTGATTTTCTTTTATATAATCTGTAACAGCCTGTCTTTCTTCCTCAAACCAAGCTCCGCAGTCAACGATGATGCATTCATTTGTCTCATCATTGGCCACGTAGCAGTTCTCGCCGAGCATGTTACACTGAAATCTTTCTATGTTAATCATGTGCAAGTTTTTTTATTGTTCCTATGGTAAGCAGTTATTTTGTTACCGGCACATATACGAGTTTCTTCTCTTCTTTGAACCAAGGCTCATCGAACCACGTGCTCAGTTCGGTAACCTCAGCTTTCCCTTTCAACGGTCTGAGCTCCTCAGTAAGGTCGCCGCCTTTCAGACATAAGATACCGTTGTGTTTGCTGTTGCGCTGACTGGCTGAGATGTTCTTCTTAGCTATGGCCATGAGCTTCGGCAGCGGCATGACAGCCCTGCTGACAACAAAGTCAAAAAGTCCTTTTTCATCTTCGCCACGCTCATGAACGGCTTCCACGTTATCAAGATCCAACGCCTTCGCCACTTCAGTAGCCACGCGTATCTTCTTTCCTGTGGCATCGATAAGCCTGAACTTTACGTTTGGAAACATAATGGCCAGTGGAATGCCGGGGAAGCCTCCGCCTGTTCCGAAGTCAAGCACGCTTGTGCCGTCGGTGAAGCTGACAGCCTTTGCTATAGCCAAAGAGTGCAGCACGTGATGCTCATAAAGATTGTCTATGTCCTTTCTGCTAATCACGTTTATTTTGCTGTTCCAGTCTTTGTATAGTGCTTCCAGACGGTCATAACGGCTGTTTTGCTCGTCTGAAAGGGTAGGAAAATATTTTTCTATCAGTTTCATTTTCTGTAATTGCTTTGTTTTTAAATTGCAAATTTACAAATTATTCTCTTTACAGGTTAAAAACAAACAATAAAAATCAATATGAATATTACGGTTCTTTCATTTAAATTTTGACTGACATG
>OMUH01000118.1 GCA_900314195.1 uncultured Prevotella sp. | reverse complement strand
GCGGAAAGAACGGGATTCGAACCCGTGAAACGCTTTAGACGTTTACACGCTTTCCAGGCGTGCCTCTTCAACCACTCGAGCATCTTTCCATGAACGTCGTAACGGTTCACATTATTGATTTCTGCTACACAGTTTTTCTGAGCATTTTTAATTTCTGCATATTTAATAATCCTGTTAAATATTGGATTAAATATCTCTTCAGAACCAAGTAGCTAAAAATGCAGTGCAAAAGTATTACTTTTATGTTGAAAACATGAAAGATATGACTTATTTTTAAAGTTCTTTAAATATTCTCATTGCATTTTCAGTTGTAACACGGTCTACCTCTTCCAAGCTCACATTATAAGAAACAGCCAGCTGACGGGCAACATCTGCCACAAAAGCACTTTCATTACGTGTGCCGCGATGCGGCACCGGCGCCATGTAAGGGCTGTCTGTCTCGAGCACTATGCGGCTTAACGGCACAGCTGCCGGCAGGTCTTCGCGCAGATGACTGCTCTTAAAGGTAAGCACACCTCCCACGCCAAGCACAAACTTGTCAAACCGCAGATATTCTTCAGCCTCTTTCCTGTTGCCGGTGAAGCAATGAAACACTCCTCCGGGCAGCTCACGCTCATATTGCCTGAGAATATGCGTCAGCTCTGCCTGCGCCTTACGGCAATGAATCATAAGCGGCAAGCCAGTGCTCACCGACAGCTCCACCTGCCGTTCAAAAGCCTTTAGCTGCTCATTCTCATGCTCACGCGTCCAATAAAAGTCAAGGCCGCACTCTCCTATCGCTATCAGCGGCGAGGCCGGCTTTTCTTTCCTCTGGACATCGAGGCAGGCATGTATCTTTGCCTCCATAGAATTCAATTGCTGCTGCCAGTCATCGCCGACCTCTTCGGGCTGCAGTCCAATCATCGGATAGCAATAGCCCGCATAATCATCGCAGACCTTGAACACCGTCGTCAGTGAGGCTGCATTGATTCCCGGAATAAATATTTTCTCTATTCCGGATGCCTTTGCCCGCTCTATCACCGCGGGCAGGTCCCCGGTAAACTCCTCGCCGTCGAGATGTGAATGTGTATCTATCATAACCGTAAAATCAATATTGCCTGTGCATCATGCGTGCGGCATAGCCGCGCAATTCCTTCTTGCGTTCATCATCCACGCTGACAGCATCGAGATATTTGTTTGCCCTGTCAAAATAGAAAGCAATCTTGTCGAGGGCAAGCTGTCCTATTCCGAGCCTGTTATAGATGTCAGTCACTGCAGCTATCTTCTCTTTCGGATCAAAGCTGCGTGCTTCTATCCAATGCGCCAGTTCTTTTTTCTGTGCGTCGTCAGCTCTCAGAAAGGCATTTATCAGCATGTATGTTTTCTTGTTTGACAGTATATCACCACCAATGGCCTTTCCGAACACCTTCTCATCGCCATATACATCGAGATAGTCATCTTGCAGCTGAAAGGCCAAACCCGTCTGCTCGCCGAACTTATAAAGATTGTCTGCGTCGACAGCCGGCGCATCGGCAATGATTGCTCCTATCTTCATCGCGCAGGCGAGCAGCACGCTTGTCTTCAGGCGGATCATCTCGATATATTCCGGCTCCGTGACGTCCTGCCTTGTTTCAAACTCCATGTCATACTGCTGCCCCTCGCCAATCTCGAGGGCTGTCTCAGTGAAGAGCTCCATCACGGGCTGCAGATGCTGCGCGTCCACCTTCTGCATACGCTGATATGCCAGCACGAGCATCGAGTCGCCGGAGAGTATCGCCGTGTTTGCGTTCCACTTCGTGTGCACCGTCGGCTTTCCGCGACGCAGCGGCGCATTGTCCATGAGGTCGTCATGAAGCAGCGTGTAGTTGTGATACGTCTCAAGAGCCGCTGCCGGCATGAGCACACGCTCCACATCGTCATGAAAAAGATTATAGCTCAGCATCATCAGCGTGGGCCGCACCCTCTTGCCGCCGATAGACAGTACATATCTGACCGGTTCATAGAGCGATGCCGGCCGGCGATCGTATGGCAAGCGGTCTATATAATCGTTGATGAGGCGAGTCAGCTCATCAGCAGTCTTGATTTTTGTTGTCATATTCTCAGTTATTCTTTATTTTTTATAAATTATCATTCACCCATTGCCGGCGTGCATCCGCAGCCGTCGCTTACAGCGCGAAGTTTACCGGGATCTCCACCATCGTGCGCACCTTTTTCTTATGCGACACGCCCGGCGTCCATGCCGGCATTCTGTTCATCAGCCTCAGCACTTCGCGGTCGAGCAACGGATGCACCGACTTTACAATCTTTGCTCCCGACACCCTGCCGTCCGTGCCGACAATAAACGTCACGACGACCTGTCCCTGGATATGCTGCTGCTGTGCCTGCACCGGATATTTCAGATTTTTCGTAAGCCATTTCATCAGCTCTACCCATCCGCCGGGGAAGTTTGGCAAGAGGTCTTCGTCCACCTCCACCTGATTGTCATCGAGCGTGTTCGGCTGCTGCGGCAGTGCCTCTGAGACATTTGCCTCCTTCACGGCACCCGTGCCCTCGCCCACCGCCAGCGGGTTTGTTGTCGGCGTAATCTTCTGCGGTTCTTCCGCAACATGCTCCACGGCTTTCACCTTCTCCGTCACAGCGTGCGATGCCGACGCAGCCGGCTCTGCCGTTGCCAGATCCCGCTGCGGCTGTTGCTTCATGAAGCTCAGGTCCTGCGTCATGTCGTCAAATATATCGTCAGGCAGGTCATAGCTCTCAGGCTGCTGGCGATACTGCAACGCAGCAAACAGCAATGCCACTGCCAGCACCAGTCCTAACAGAAAAGCTATGGGCCGACGGTGCTCAAGGTCAACATTATATGATTTCTTGATTTCCAAAATAGAAAAATTGCAAAATAAAGAATATCTGTTTCCCGTTATACACTTAGAAAAACAATAGCAAAGTTAGTGCTTTTTGCGGAAAAAACGATTACCTTTGCCAAACAATTTGAAAGAAAAGGATGAAAAAAACTGCCGTTTTAATGTTGTCTCTCATCAGCGCCGCTGCCGCACTCGCGCAGGAAAGCCAGACAGAATACGATTTTCTGCGTTTGCCTGTCAGCGCTCACGCTGCCGCGCTCGGCGGCGACAACGTATCACTGACAGACGACGACCTGTCTCTGACAACGGGCAACCCGGCCCTGCTCGACAACGTCAGCGACAAAACTCTTTTTCTCAGTTACATGAACTATATGCAGGGTGTCAACATGGGTGCGGCTGCTTTCAACAAAACATACAGCGACAACCTCACCTTTGCCGGCAGCATTGAGTTCATCAACTACGGCAGCATGAAGCAGACCGACGAGAACAATGTGCAGACAGGCACGTTCTCGGCCAGCGACTTTGCCGTAGCAGCCCACATGGCCGGACGGCTGGCACGTAATGTCAGCGGCGGACTGACCGCACGTTTCATATATTCTCATCTCGGAAGCTATAACTCCATGGGTGCCTGCGCCGACCTCGGCATTACATATATAAATGACGACAAGGGCTTTTCTGCCGGCGCCGCCGTGCGCAACCTCGGCGGACAGATAAAAGCATACGACGACAACTTCGAGAAGATGCCACTTGACATTCAGGTTGGCGCCACCAAGCAGTTTGAGCACATGCCGCTGCGCGTCTCGCTCACCTTCGCCGACCTCAACCACTGGGACTACAGCTTCATCAACCATGCCGTCGTTGGCGCTGACCTGCTGCTCAACAACGGCATCTGGATCGGAGCCGGCTATAACCTCAGGCGTGCCCACGACATGAAGATTGCCGACGATGCCGACAGCAAGGGCAGCTCACACGGCGCAGGACTATCGCTCGGCGCCGGCATATCGCTTCAGCGCTTCAGCCTCGACCTGTCATGGTCAAAGTATCACGTGAGCAGCAACAGCCTTATGCTCAACCTCGCCTGCACATTATAAGAATGTCGTTCGAACAACGTCAGAACAGACTTAAACAATAAAAAACATAACATATAATGAAGAAGATAATCATTGCCATTGACGGCTATTCATCATGCGGAAAGAGCACAATGGCAAAAGACCTTGCGAAAGAAATCAAGTATGTCTATGTAGACACAGGTGCCATGTACCGCGCCGTGACGCTGTATGCCATGCGCCACGGCCTCATCAGCGGCAACACCGTAGACAGCGCCGCACTTGAAAAGGCAATGAAAGACATCTCCGTGACCTTTCAGTTCAATGCAGCTGCCGGCCGTCCTGACACTTATCTGAACGGCGAGCTCGTTGAGCAGGACATTCGCACGCTCGAGGTCAGCTCACACGTGAGCGATGTGGCTGCACTGCCCTTCGTCCGCTCCGCAATGGTTGAGCAGCAGCAGGCCATGGGCCGCAATAAGGGCATCGTCATGGACGGCCGCGACGTGGGCACGACGATCTTCCCCGATGCCGAGCTGAAAATTTTCGTCACCGCCCGTGCCGACATACGTGCACGCCGCCGCTATGACGAGCTGCGCGCCAAAGGGCAGGAGGCCAGCTACGATGCCATTCTCGAGAATGTACGACAGCGCGACTATACTGACACACACCGTGCCGTCAGCCCCCTTCGCAAGGCTGCCGATGCCATCGAGCTCGACAACAGCAACATGACCATTGCCGAACAGCGTGACTGGCTGATCAGCCAATATAAAAAGGCCGCAGCAGAATAAGAATACTTTTTAGTATTACACAAAATGAATATCCGCAATAACCAAAAGACACGGGCCTTTGGGTTATTGCGGATATATTTTTTGGTTGCCATTTCATTGCTGACAAGTGAAATTTGTTGCATGAAAAGCTTTGCAGTATTTGCATTTGTATGTAATTTTGCATATAATATAATAAAATAAAAATACTCTGCTGAAAGCGGGCAGAAAAAAATAAATGTTAAGTAATGCCTAACAACAAGCATTCACGTATTGAGCATCAACGAATGCCACAAAATTAAATGAATATGGAAATGCAAGTGATTTGCTGAGCAGACTAATAAGAGACGATAAAAAAAAGTACTGCTATTAAAAGACACATTAATTAATGTGTATAAACAACAGATAAGGTGAAGAAGAAAACAATATTAACTGTATCCACATTTCTTTTGTGGACATTTATTTTCATTTTGCAGAAACCAGTGTTTCTGCTTGTCTATGGCGGACTGGGCCATATCGCGCAGGTTATCTGGCACGGGCTGCCCCTCGACATGTCAATGGCGGGCTATCTGGCTGCCGTTCCAGCACTTGTGATACTCGCCGGCACACTGCCCTTCCTATACGGCCCCCGTACCGGCAAATGGCTGAAAGGCATCGCAGCGGCATGGACGGCAGCCGCAGCCATCATCGTTGCCACGGCCTTCACCGCCAACATAGCGCTCTACGGCTACTGGCGCTTTCCGCTCGACTCCACCCCGCTGTTCTTCCTGTCCTCATCGCCGTCGGCAGCCATGGCAAGCGTTGAGTGGTGGCAGGCCGTGCTTGGCATTGCGGCCATCATCATCATTGCCGCACTGATATGTGCTGCCTTTCATCTGCTGTGGCAGAAATCAGCCTCAGACATATTCATCACGAAGCCTTCACGCTGGCAGTGGCTGCCGCAGCTGTTGCTTACGGCCCTGCTCTTCCTGCCCATCCGCGGCGGCGTCACGGTGTCGACGATGAACACCGGGCGCGCATATTTCTCACAGACTGAAACGCTCAACCATGCCGCCGTGAACCCTCTGCTCTCGTTCATGGAGAGCGTTGCACACAGCGAAGACTTTGCCGACATGTACAGGTTCATGAACGACGCCGAGGCACACCGCCTCTTCCGGGCCATGGCAGTACACAGCGCGGGCAACCGGCCACGCCTTAAGCTGCTCACCGGCAACAGGCAGACCGGCAACCCCGACATATACATCGTCATTCTCGAGAGCTTCTCCGACACGCTGACACGACAGCCTGGCGTGACACCAAACCTCAATGCCGCCGGAGACGAGGGCACCAGCTTTTCTAACTTCTATGCCAACGGCTTCCGCACAGACCGCGGCCTCGTGTCTATCCTCCTCGGCTACCCCGCCCCGGGCAGCCTCAGCCTGATGAAATATCCGCGCAAGACGGCACGCATACCGTCGCTGGCCTCGCATCTGAAAAAGGCCGGATATGACTTGCATTATTACTACGGCGGCGATGCCGACTTCACCAACATGCGGTCCTTTCTCGTCAACCAGGGCTTTGAGAAGATCACCGAGGACATCGACTTCCCCGTTGCCGACAGAATCAGCAAATGGGGCGTCCCTGACCACCTGCTGTTCAGAAGGGTCATGGCCGACATTAAACAGCGTCGCGGCAGCAAGCCGGCCTTCACCGTCATACAGACATCGAGCTCACACGAGCCGTTCGACGTGGCCTGCCACCGGCTGAAGAACAAGAAGCTTAACGCCTTCGCATATACTGACAGCTGCATAGGAGCGTTCACGCGTTTCATGAAGACACAGAAGAGCTGGAAAAACACACTTGTCATATTCGTGCCCGACCACCTCGGCGCCTGGCCCGACGAAATAGACAACTTCTCGCTGTGGCATTTCCATATCCCTATGGTATGGACGGGCGGACGCGCAAGAGCGCACACCGTCGTCGACGTGTTCGGCTCGCAGCAGGACATAGCGGCCACCGTGCTCGGGCAGCTCGGCATTGCCCACGGTGACATGCCGTTCAGCAAGGACATTGCCGACCCGGCAATCACTCACTACGCCTATTTCATGCCCAACGACGGCTTCGGCATGACCGACGGCAGAAACGCCGTTGTCTATGACAACAAACAGCGCCGCACTGTTTTGCTGAAGGGCAACAAGAAATATGTCAAGCAGGGACAGGCCGTGCTGCAGGTAATCTTCGACGACATAGCAGGCCGGTAACAATGGCCGCACACTGCAAGTGCGTGAAAACGCCAGCCACATATCTGTGACCGGGCGGGATACTCATTAAACTAAAGACCTATAAGAATGTAAATCAGAAAACGCTTTGAAAGAAAAGCCGCGCCGCCGCACTGCCCGGCGAGCTCACGCCACGCCAGCGCACTGCCTTCCGCCTCTACTTCACAGTCATTCAATGCCAATCTTTTGTTTTTCTTTTTCAAATTCAATAACAACCTTCTGTTTCAGTTCACATATATCGTTCAGGCATATCTGAAAATAATTTTCAACCGACGGCAGACTTTGCAAGAGTATAATGTCATTTTTTGAGAAAACATCCATTTTATTGTTTTCCTTGTCAATAGAATAACATGCCGTGCTCATTCTCTTGAAATTCACGTTGTTGATAGCCTTCTGCATACATGAGAATTCTTCAACACTGTCAAGAGAGCATTCATACCACACATACTCTACAATCCTGCACCACACGCCGTCATCAGTATATAAGATGTAATAGTCATCGCCGTGAAAGCTGAATTCAACCCTGCCCTCTTCTTTTGCTTCATAGCGGCAGTTTAAATTGTCAAGCAGATGTTTTATAAGCTGAAGCGTATCAGAAAAACTATGTTTCTCCTCCTCCTGCTTGTCAAATTCAAGCTCATCCAATTTCTGCTGTAACACATTAGCCTTGTTTCTTTCACGCCATGCCAGCCATGCGAAGAGAACCAAGAAAGCAAATAAATAACCCATAATAATTATCTTAATTTTATCAGTTTTTTAATCTTACCGCCGACATTTATACATACATAACAAACACCAAAAGGTTCGAATTGTTCAGTCAATGTATTTTCCACATCCGCAAGGCACAGCTCTCACAGGCATCCATATACCCATAAACAGAAGATAAAAAACGCCACAAGCTTTTAATAAACAAAAATAATAAAAAATCATGCTTTAACAATGAAAAAATGACATTATTTTCCGTTCATATCGATAGATGAAACACTCCGGCCGATTTTTATGTCGCGGCGGCAAGTTCAACATAGAAGTGCAATTTGGTGGGCTGATTTAGCTATAATAATCTATACAGAAAACAACATGTTGATGCTATGAACAGCCATACGGTTACAACATTTCCGGAATGCAGAAGACATGGCGCAAAGACATGATATTGCTGTTGTGTGGATTGAGAAAACGAAGGATGTAAACAGCCACGGCCCGTTTTGATTTCCTTGCTGAAAGCAAAAAAAGCTGATGTTATTTTTTAATCATTACTAAATATTGTCTACTTTTGCATTTCCTGAAGAATACATTTTTCCAGGAGAAGGTATTCCAGGAAAATAAGAAAGAACACAAACAATATATATGCAACGCTCTGAATGCATAAATGTGATTAACCGCCTGGCGGCAGACGGCGTGCCGTTCGTTTTCATTATCAGCTATGATGCTGCCGACTGCCGTGTGTGGCCCGCGGGCAGCGTTCCCGACGGTGTTTTCTATAACCTCAACGGCGTGGGCAACGATGCTTCAATGCGCCCGGCAGCGCATCACGGCAGCATAAGATGGAACGTGAAAGCTGAGGATGAAAGCAGCTACAAGCGGCGCTTCGACATAGTGCAGAGGCATCTGCGCCTCGGCGATACTTATCTTGTGAACCTCACGAGCCGCACGGAAGTGGACACTGACCTGACAATGGCCGACATATACCGGCTGTCAGAGGCAAAATATAAAATATTTGTAAGAGATGAGTTCGTGTGTTTCTCGCCGGAGACCTTCCTGCAGATCAGCAACGGCACCATCAGCTGCTGTCCCATGAAGGGCACCATTCCAGCCTCGGTGCCCGGCGCCGAGCAGACGCTCATGGCCGACAGGAAAGAGGCTGCGGAACATGCCACCATCGTAGACCTCATACGCAACGACCTCAGCATGGTTGCCGGTCATGTGACGGTGGAGAGATACAGATATGTTGAACGTCTGCACACCAACAAGGGTGACATTCTCCAGACCTCATCACGCATAACGGGACGTCTGCCCCGCAGCTTTGAGCGGCATCTCGGCAACATCATCTTCTCGCAGCTGCCGGCCGGCTCCATAACCGGCGCGCCCAAGCCAATGACATGCCGCATAATCAGCGAGGCCGAGGACTACCGCCGCGGCTTCTACACGGGCGTCATGGGCTACTGGCATGACGGCACGCTCGACTCTGCCGTCATGATACGGTTCATCGACACCGACGGCCGGCGGCTGTGGTTCAAGGCCGGCGGCGGCATCACGGCCATGAGCGACTGCCGGAGTGAATATCTTGAGACAATTGAGAAAATATATGTGCCAATTACATCTTTTTGAAACGCTGTGCCTGCAAAACGGCGAGCTGTTCCGCCTGCCCTGTCATGAGAAACGGCGTCTGGATGCCTGCCGCCATTTCTGGCCTGGCCGGTCTGTGACGCCGCTGCGCGACATACTTGCCGCACACGGCATTCATGAGCACGTCAATGCCGGCGTGCTCAGTGCCGGCACATTCAAAGTGCACATCGACTACAGCCAGGAGGACAGCAGCGTGACCGTCACGCCCTATACGCCAAAACACGTAGAGAGCCTGCGCCTCGTCACAGCCGATGACATTGACTATGCTTACAAATATGCCGACAGGACGCCGCTTGCCGCCTGCCTCAGCAGGCGCGGCAGCTGCGACGACGTCATCATTGTGAGAAACGGCCTGCTCACCGACACGTCATACAGCAACATTGCGCTCTTCGACGGCACGTCGTGGCTGACGCCCCGCCGTCCGCTGCTCATGGGCACCATGCGCGCCGCACTGCTCGACAGCGGCCTGCTGCACGAGGCTGACATCAGGCCTGCCGACTTGCCGTCGTTCACGACGGTCAGCCTTATAAACGCCATGCTGCCCCTCGGCCGCCTTACCGTCAGCACGGGCAGAATAGAACATTAAAACCATTATAAGACATCATGGAACAGAAAGATACGAACGAGAAACGCACGGCCTTCGCCGTTGCATTCACCCTGATAGTGATGACGGCCGAGCTCTTTGCCGGACGGCTTACCAACTCAATGGCGCTGACCGCCGACGGCATTCACATGGGCACACATGTGCTGGTGCTCGGCATGAACTGGGCGACGCTCGAGCTTGTCAGGCGGCTCAGGAAAAGACACAACATCAGCTACGACCGCAACCGCATTCTGTGGCTCAGTGCCTGGACAAGCGGTGTGTTTCTGTTCCTGGCCGCGCTGTTCATCATCACAGAAACCATTGAGCGCATGACTGGCGACAATGCCGGCATAGCCTCCGAACAGGCCGTGGTCGTTGCCGTCATCGGCCTGGCCACAAACATAGTATGTGCCATGACACTCCACAACCATCATGCCGACCTGAGCAGCCATGCCGCCTATCTGCACATACTGGCCGACGTGATGACCGACATAGGCACCATTGCCGGCCTTCTGTGCGCGATGATATGGGACATAACGTTCATCGACAGCCTCGTGGCCGTGACAGCCGCCGTCATCGTAGTGCGGTGGGCCGTAAAGCTGCTCATGAAGACCGGACGGCTGCTGACAAAGGCCGACAGTAAGGAATAAGCATCAAAAAAACTTACTTATTCCTTCTTCTCTTCCACCGGCCGGCCGGCAAGCTGCCGTTCAAGAAACTCACAGGCATCGGCCACGCAGAGCGGACACTCACGCAGCACGCAGTGAGTGCCAGCTCCTTTAAGCTCGCGGCACGTAACGGTCTTGTTGCGCTCCATGAATGCCGTCATAATGCTCCGCATCTGCTTTCTTGTGGCAGATGCGTTTTTGTTTGCCATGCCGAGCACTATACCGGCACCGGTGAGCGCACCGCACGTGCCGTCCATAGTGGCCATACCGGCCGCGAAGGCATCAGTAAGGTGCATGGCGTCAGCCTCGCTGAGCCCCGTCAGCTCAGGATAGCTGGTTACCACGGCCTGGGCACAGTTATACCTGCCACCCGCCTTCTTGGCGGCAGCAATGTTTTTTCTTGATTCCATAATTTTTTTGTATAATCACTCCGGATATTTTTCCTTATACATCAGCCGGCATAAGGAAATACCCGTTTTCGTTTTGAAGATGTTCTTCAATGCGGCGTCAACGCCGTGTTCTGACACCCCGTCTTCATACAGGTTTACAAGGAAGTCAGCCTCAACGAGTATCTGCCAGTCGAGGCCGTCAATGCCATTATACGTGTGGTGATGGCCGACGAGAAAGCAGACTCTGTCAATGACGTCTTCAGGAAGATCAAGTTCTTCGAGCAGCCTGCGTGCCGGTGCCGGTCCGAGCTCCTCCTGATATTTCCCGTTCGAACTGCCGTATTTTGCCTCGGCAGGATGAATGCCAATGTCATGGACGACAGCAGCAAGCTCTGTCACAAACTGTGTTCTGTCGCCGGCATGCTCGGCGCGGGCTATGAGCTGTGCGAAGCGGTGCACCTTAAGAAAATGATGTATGCGCATAGCGTCGCCGCGGTCATAGTCGATCATGGCCAGCGTGAGCCGGTCTATAATCTGTCCGCGTTCCTTTGCGTCATAAAAGTTGCTCATGATATCTTCTCTATGCTAAGTTTTAACAGTCCTATCGGCACCCGCACTTCAACAATGTCGCCCTGCTTATGGTTCATAAGTGCCGTGGCAATCGGCGATTTCACAGATATTTTCTTTTCACTCGGATTAGCCTCGTGAGGGCTCACGATGGTATAAGCCATCGTCTTGCCCGTGACAAGGTTTTTCAGCTCTACCGTTGTGAGCAGCTGCACGCTGCTCGTGTCTACTCTTTCGGCTGGCATCACGCGCGTGTGCTCAAGCACCTTCTGCATGAACCGTATGCGGCCCAGCAGGCGCGACTGCTCGCGCTTGGCTGCACGATATTCATAGTTTTCACTGAGGTCGCCCTTGTCGCGGGCCTCAGAGATGGCCTGCGTGGCAGCAGGCAGCTTCTCGTTTATCAGTTCGTTGAGCTCGGCGTTCCATTTGTCGAACCCCTCTTGTGACATGTATTCCATTTTTTCTAAATTTTTATTCTTTGTTGGCAAGATATTTCGCAACGTGTAGGGGCCGCGCCCCGTGCCGGCCCACAAAAACTGTCATAACCGCTGAAAATAATCGTATGCGTTTTGATGTTTCGGTTATAATGTTAAAATCGGTCGAACATTATTTGTGGGCCGGCACTGGGCACGGCCCCTA
>OMUH01000074.1 GCA_900314195.1 uncultured Prevotella sp. | reverse complement strand
TCATCCCCGATTGTCGCTCGATGCTTTTAAGAAGAAATCCGCAAACATCGTCGCTTTTCTTTCCGTTGACCGTTACAGTGCCTTTCTTCGAGGGATGTACATACTCACGATGAGAGCCCCTCATACGGTCCATTCGCCAACCGGCCTTTTCAAGATCGTGAATGATTTTGCTTACTTTCACTACTTTCATAGAACACTTGTTTAATTTCAACACTGCAAAGATAGTAATTTTACTACTAATAGACAAATAAAACAGTAACTATTTTACTACGAAATGAAAATTTAATATTTCACCAATGACAAAGGCCGGCAGCCTCACGGATACCGGCCGTTTTGTTACATGTTTAATCAAAATCTATCGGATGAAATTTACTTTGCTGCAAAAGAAATAGGGGCGGCGGTATAATAAGTGCGCTGCGTGCCGCCCCTAAAGCCAAGTACCTCTGGACATAGTCCACGAGTGCCAAACTTCTCGTTGCAAACGATAGGCAAATTCTGTGATATTTCCAACGTTGGAAGGAGAAAATTATAAATTCCCCAACGACATAGCCGCATTGTTGTTGCCACCGTTGTGTCTGGCCAGTGCTGTGGGGTCGCCGAACATGGCAGCGAGTGCATCGGAAATGCGTAAAATTGCCTATCTTTGCAAGTGAAGAAAAACCATATCGTATGAAGGCCCTCTTGCATAAAGCACTGCTGTATATATCATTTGTACAGTGGTATTGTGCCTCGTCTTATGCAATATAGCCTACTATCTCATCCCCTCCTAACACGCTTACATGAAATGGATTGAAGCATCGGCCTTTATTATTGCCGCCATATACGTCATTCTGTTCGTGCGCTGCCGTCCTTTGACTCATCAGGAGAAGAAGGAGCTTCGCTTCTTCAGCTTTCGTCTTTGTTAGCATCTGTAGAAAAAGCCTCCCACGCATCACGCGCAGGAGGCTCCAAAAGTTCTTTTACATGTAATTGTCTACTTCTTCATGAAGCATTCAATATATCTCTGCCGTTTGCAACTTCGACGCAAGCGACTTTATTCCCATCATGATTGCTTTCTTTCTCTCTGGGCTCGGCTTCCTTATGCCTATCGCATATTGGCGCATGACAGATGGACTCACGCCGATTTCGCGAGATACTCCGGACACATTGATAAAGTCATAGTAGTTGAAGAGCGAGCCTACATCAAATTTATACTCGATTTCGAGCTCCGGGATTTCCTTTCCTTCCTCCCGCAGCACATCAGTCTCATCCTTCCATCCGCTCAGCATATCTTTGATAGCAGCCTTGGCACTGCTGCCAACACCAAGCACACCTCCGTTCAAACTGTCGATGTGCATGTAGCAGGAGAAGTTCTTCTCTCCTGGCTCTCTTTCCACTCTTGCTTCTACTTTCATATTTTTGCCCTTTCTTTTAAAATGTTCTTTCACACCCGTCCCCACTCAGAAAAGGTGGCCGCGCCGGTTTCTCTCCGGGCGGTCTCCTCTTTACTCTCCGAGAAGGTCATCAAGAATGGACTTAACCGTCTTGCTCTTGATTTCCTTGCTTCCGTGCCTCGGTACTGCTGTTGTGGCTCCCGTTGATGGATTCATCCACATATCGTGCGAAGCACCATGCCGTTTCAAAAGGCATCCCGCCTTTTTTAACGTTCAAATTAGTTCTGAATGTTTCATGATGTAAAAGAACTTGTGTCTTACTTATTAAGACACTGCAAAGGTAACAAAAATGTTAGCTACCATCAAGCAAAATGCTAACTTTTTTGTTTGCAATCGAAGATTTAACATTTCACCAACGACAAAGGCCGGCAGCCTCACGGATACCAGCCGTTTTATTACATGTTTAATCAAAATCTATCGGATGAAATTTACTTTGCTGCAAAAGAAATAGGGGCGGCGGTATAATAAGGCTACCGGGTACGCGGTAAGGTCTATACGCTCAACGAGGAGCAGAAGAAAATATTCAACGATGCCTGCCAGGACATCGCCCGCCAGATTGGCTCATTACATTATGCTTGACAGATAATGGTTTCTTAATCACACCAAGCCCCGACACTGAGCCGTGCCGGGGCTTTTTCTTGCTGATAAAGATATGCAATAAACATTTGTTGAAAATAAATGACCAGACATTTGTATAATCAACAAAAGTTTATTATCTTAGCAGTGTGATTAAAAGAAAGGATATAATGAAGAAGAAACGAAAATCAAAGGAACTTAAAGAAAAATAAAATGACCTGCTGTTCTATTTAGAGTATTGGAAGAAGTTCCCCAATCACTTTCAGAAGATAGCGCAAAAGGAAATCGACGAACTTGAAGACAGAATTAAAAACGATTAAGGTAAGCCTCCCATTAAGGGAGGCACACCTTCTAAACATGAAGAATGATATGAAAGAACAAATAAGACAGCTCGCAGAGAGAAACCGAATGGCCAAGACGGCAGAGGAGAAGGAAGCCATTGCCAAGGAGATGGAAGCACTGAAGAGCCAGGATCCTGAGGCTTTCGCCGAGGCACTGGAAAGCCTTATCCACTCTACAGCCAAGGATGTGAACGACCTCACCATTGCCGAGAAGATGGGAGAAGCCACCAAGATGATTTCGATGGCATACATAGCCAAGACTTATTTCGGCAAGTCCCGCTCATGGCTTGCCCATAAGATAAACGGCAATAAGGTAAATGGCAAAATAGCAACCTTTACAGACGAGGAACGTAACACATTTAAGCATGCCCTTGCAGACATGTCACAGAAATTAGGCTCATTGGGCGTTTCACTTTAGCCCTTTCTTTTAATCACGCCAAGCCCCGACACTGAGCCGTGCCGGGGCTTTTTCTATGGTTTCCTTTTGTTCCCCGAATCAATCTACTTCGAATATCCATTGGTGGACACACTGCGATACTGCATGACTGGGAACCGCTCTACCCCGATGCACAGCGTGTCAAACGCGTCGGAGCCGTCGGTACGTTTGAAGCGAAGTGTTGTAGTCCAGGATAGTTTTTTCGTCTGCATCGTCGGCGAGAGCTGCCTTTCTTTTATTAAGCAGTTTGTCATCCTTGACAGCCTTGCTCAGATAGCTGCGAGCGTTGGTAATGGCTTTGGCGTAGTCAAGAGGCGTGGTCTCTTTTTGTGCGGTTTCGTCGCTATTCTCGATGACGTAATCATCGTATCTTGCGAACTCCGACTTGTACTTATACCACATCTCTTTGAGGGCTGATCGACTCCGCACGGCCGTCTGCGAGCCATATATCAGAATTCAGAAAATATTTTACACCATGTTACACGAGAAGGCCATCGGAGAGCATCTCAAAATTCATGGTGCGTTTTTATGGCAAAATTCAGCGTTTTTAATTGAGCTGATAGTCAGCTTGTTGTAATTTCTTTACATTTAATTTGCCCGGAAAATGGCTGAAAACGTACTTTCCAAAGCATTGGTTTACGACTCGTAAAGCAATGCTTTGGAAAATTATCTCTCAGCAATAGCTTTTTATCTCACTGAGATATTTTTTCCGGGCATAATTTCAGCTTATCTTTAAATATATATGCAATTAATATACACATATTATAGCTATCCTTTAATTGTTAATAAAATTAACTGCTCAATTGCGGCGTTAAGAAGAGTTAAATTAATGGTAATTTTTATTACAAATCAAGGCGCCATTACATAAAATCTATTCAGCTATTTTTTATCACTATCACGAGTAAGTAACAAAAGTCGTTTCTTGAACATTATGCTGCTTTTGAATAGTTATAAAAGTAGCAGAAGTTTTTTAAACTTTGCTTATTTGTGAATTCCAGTTCTGCTGTAAGAAGAGAGTGAGTGCACGTCTTCAAAATTCTGCTGCTGTTTCAAAAACATTGAATTAATCTTGTGTGTTAACACAAAAACCTTTATTTTTGCATTGATAAGCATTCGCAAAGCACTGCAACTAAATACGCGGAGACGATAACAGCCCGCCGAGAATGAACGGTTTTTGCGGCTGTGAGCGTTATGACATAAAGACAATTAACGAAAAACATATAATCAATATGAAACCAACATTGTTACTTCTTGCTGCCGGCATGGGCAGCCGTTACGGCGGCCTCAAGCAGCTCGACGGCCTGGGCCCTAACGGCGAGACCATTATGGATTATTCAATCTACGACGCCATCAAGGCAGGCTTCGGGAAAATAGTATTTATCATACGCAAGGACTTCGAGGATCAGTTCCGCGAGAAGATTCTGTCAAAATATGAAGGTCATGTGCCATTGGAGCTCTGCTTCCAGTCTCTCGACGCCCTGCCTGAGGGCTATACCGTTCCTGAAGGCCGCACGAAGCCATGGGGCACCAACCATGCTGTGATGATGGCATCAAAGGTTATTAAGGAACCGTTCTGCGTCATCAACTGCGATGACTTTTACAACCGCGACTGCTTCAAGGTTATCGGCAAGTTCCTTTCCGAGCTTCCTGAGGGCAGCCGCAACACATACGCCATGGTAGGCTTCCGCGTCGGCAACACGCTGTCTGACAATGGCACAGTATCACGCGGCGTATGCTCAAAGGATGCTGCTGACCTGCTCACAACATGCGTGGAGCGCACAGAGATAGAAAGGAAAAGCGACGGCAAGGTGGCCTACAAGGATGAGAACGGCAAATGGATAGAGATTCCTGACAATACGCCGGTATCCATGAACGTATGGGGCTTCACACCCGACTACTTCGAATACAGCGAGAAGTTCTTCAAAGAGTTTCTTGATGCTCCGGAGACAAAGGCAAACCCTAAGGCTGAATATCTCATTCCGTGGGTTGTAAACAAGCTCATCAACAACGGCACGGCAACGGTTAAGGTGCTCGACACCACATCAAAGTGGTTCGGCGTGACCTATTCTGCCGACCGTCAGGGCGTGGTTGACAAGATACAAAAGCTCGTTGACGACGGCGTATACCCTAACAAACTTTTCTGAACATCACCTCTTTTATATGGAGAACAAAGACATCAACATAATGTCTGAAGAGAAAGCCGCACAGCTGAAAGAGCTGCTTGCGGCTTCTCAGCATATAGTGCTCACGGCTCACAAATCGCCCGACGGCGACGCACTCGGTTCCATTCTAGGCATGGCCTCATGGCTGCGGCAGATTGGCAAACAGGACGTCACGCCGGTCGTTCCGGATGCCTATCCAGACTTTCTGAAATGGATGCCAGACTGCGAAAAGATTATGCGCTATGACAAGCATCCCGATGAGGTCAAGCAGCACATCAGCGACGCCGACCTCATCATCTGCCTAGACTTCAACACCATATCGCGCGTTGAAGACATGGCGCCTGTGCTCGCCGCCGCCAAAGCTCCGAAGGTGCTCATTGACCACCACCTCGACCCTGACAGCGGTTTCGCACTCACCTTCTCACATCCTGAGGCCAGCTCCACCTGCGAGCTCGTGTTCCGCGTTATCAGACAGCTCGGCGGGCTCGACGAAATCACAAAGCTGTGCGCCATACAGCTATACACCGGCATGATGACCGACACCGGAGGATTCACATACAACTCCACCGATCCCATCATCTATGCCATCATCGCAGAACTGCTCACCAAGCACATCGACAAAGACAAAATATACCGCAACGTGTTCAACACGCTCCCTGCATGGGCAATACGCTTCCGCGGCTACCTGATGAATCAGAAGCTGAACTATTTCAGCGACCTGAACGCAAGCTATTACACAGTGACAAAAGACGACATGCAGCGCTATCACTTCATAAAGGGCGATCTCGAAGGACTCGTCAACGAGCCTCTGCGCATAAAAGGCACGAAGCTGTCGGTATCGCTGCGCGAGGACACCGACAAGCCCGGACGGATATATGTCAGCCTGCGGTCGGTCGATGACTTTCCGTGTAACAAGATGGCGGCCGACTTCTTCAATGGCGGCGGACACCTCAATGCCAGCGGCGGAAAGCTGTTCTGCACAATGGAGGAAGCTGAGAAAACCGTAAGAAAAGCTTTCAGCGCCTACGCCGAAATGCTTAAATAACTGCTATGAACAGCACTTATAACTTAAAAGAGTATCCACAATAAACCAAAGGCAGAAGCCATGCCTTGTGCCGGCCCAGAAATATGTTCGAACAACTATTTATAAAGTTGCAATTCATTTATCACAGGGACGGCACATTTTTGCACAACGATAACTAACGTGAGCAAAAAGGGGGTTAACACCCCCACCAAATGATTAAGGATGTTTGGTTGATGGATATTCATTATCCTTTATATGCAAAAAGCCGTGCAAGAACAAAAGAAACTGTTCAGCACGGCTGTTTTTCGTGCGCCTGATAGG
>OMUH01000087.1 GCA_900314195.1 uncultured Prevotella sp. | reverse complement strand
GAGGTCGGAAAACGAAAGTAGGAAGAAAACTGCTTCGTTTTCCTCCTACTCGATTGAATTTTGTAAATCCTCCAACTGCATATTTGGCCGTATATAATTTGTTCTGTTTTAAGCTTTCAAACGCTCATAAATGCTGAACCCTTCGGATAAATGGATGGCTAAATATTTATTTGTTTGCGGATAAACATTTTATAAAATTTGCTACCTTTGTTGTTTGTTAGATAAAAATATTAAACAATATCAAAAAAATCCTGCTCTTGATCTTGTGGACAAAGGAAAACATTTAGTGATTTTTGAAAATATGCGGATAAACATGAAGCTTCTTGGTATTTTTTTTACTTTATTTCTAATCCTATCTTCGTGCAGCCATCATGCCGTTAAAAAAGATATGACATACATAGACAGCATACTGTATCATGAAAAGTATGATTCTGCGGCGCTCTTATTGGAAAAGGTGAAGCCTTACGTAGGAAAATACGGTGAAGACAGGGCTTATTATAACTTGTTGTTTACAAGGATAAGTTATCTTAAGAAACAGCAATGTCCTGAAAAATTGATTGATTACAGTATTGATTATTATAATCGTACAGGTGACAAGCAGAAATTGGCCGACTGCTATTATTATAAAGCTAATTACAGCTCTTGTGCCGGCAATAGTCAGGAAACTATAAAATATTTAAAAAAATCAGAATCGTTGATGCTGTCATTGCATAATCCGGACAAGTTTATTATGCATAAAGTTTATGAATATCTTTGCTGTTTAAATATGGATATGGATGAGCGCAATATGACTTTGAAATATGCTCATAAGACACTTGATTATTCATGTGGCAGCAAAAAATGGATTACTTATGCATACAGCTATATTACGGTGGCTCATATTTGTCTTGGAAACGAAGACAGTATAAAATACTATATGAATAAGTTTGTTCCGCTGATGAATAAATATATGCCTGTAGACGACAGGGCATATTATTATGCCGATTTCGGTTTGATGTATTTAAAAAGTGATACGTCAAAATGCAAATACTATATAAATAAGGTGAAAAGCATGAAGCAGAATTATGTAACACCTGTGTTGCTTTCGCAATATTATCTGCAAAAAGGTGATACGGTTAATTGCAGGCGAATGTTAGAGAAGGCATACAGCTTGTCACCTGAAAAAAACAAAATATCAGTACTTGACTTTATGATAGACATGTATCTTGGCGATAATCAAAAAGATGTAATAAAACTTATCGACCGTCGTGATTCTGCGTTTGATGCAATGCGAAACAAACATATAAATGAGACGCAGCGGAATTTTGACTATCAATTGGCGAAGATGAAAATCAACGAGCGTATAGCCTATGGTGTTGGTGCATTTATTATCATAGCACTTATGATAGCTGCTTTGTATTATTACCGTAAAAGTAAATATGACCGTCTAAGGAAAGCTTTGTCAGAGAAGCAGGCTTTGCTGGAAAATTATCTCAGACAGAAAAATGGTTATAAATTAAAATTTCGCGACAATGAAATAACAGAGAATGAATATGAAAAGAAAATGGAAATTCTTGAAGGTAAAATAGCGTCAATTGAAAAAGTGCAAATGGCGATGTATCAAGAAGGCAGGAAACTGTATGAAGAAATTGAGAACGGAAATAATACATCGTTATGGAAAAAAAGCGATTTCGTGAACTTTAATTTGTATTATAAGTTTATTGATATGGAACTGGTGGCAGAAATAGAGAGTTCTTATGACTCACTTTCTCCGAAGCAGCTTTTTATTGTTATAATGCAGAGGACAATGCATAATGATAAAAAAGTTATAGAAGTGATGGCATTCAGCGACAGTGCCTATCGCTCAGCAAAATCGCGTATAAAAGCAAAGGCAAAAACGCAGAATTGACGCAAGAATTAAAAAAAAATGTTGCATTTTGTATGTCAAAATCAGGGCTATTTCTTTCCTGAAAATCTGTAATACGTTGAAAAACAGTATCTTGTTATAAAATCAAAAATGCAACGCACATTAGGCTGATTTTTTTCCTTATCAAATTTTTTTTCATAGCTTTGCGTTCAGAAAAAATATAAGAGAGGCTTATGGAAAGAAAAAAATCAGCATTGGTTGCATTTATATTGTTGCTGTTTGTCTGTCTCATTCCGGCAGATGTCAGTGGTTGCAATATTGTCAGTTTGGGTATACCTTCGCATGGAATGCCACGTCCTGGCGGTGTTCCTAAATTGTATTTCCCAATTGTAATAAGAAAAGCTGGCGATGTCGTTTATGTTATGCCCCAAATGACATTGCATAACTGTAAAATTGAATTGATGAAAAATGGTATTTTGACAAATACTTTTAAATATGACAGTATAATGTCAGGAGAGTGTTTGGAGTTCGACAGCAATGAAACGGATGTAGTGTGCATATATGTAAACGACCGGTTGATTGTTGACCGAGAAGTATAAAAAATCGGTATAAAACAGAAGGTATTATGCCGAATTATAAATTCTAAGGATTAAGGAAATAAATGAATTCAAGCAATTATTACTGGAATTCAAAAGAAAAAGTTTTATTAAATCATTGAAGAGTCTATGAAAATAAATAAAGATATTGCGAACTGTATGCCAAACGTAGGATTATTGTTTCTTGCTTTTCTTCCTGTTATTTGGAAAAATGATTTTGCTTTCTTTACATGCACGATTGTTCTTTTTTTAGCAATAATAATATCAGCAGTTTATTTGTTTACAAATAACACTTCAGGGCATGACGTAATAAAAAAGATATGTTCAAATGGTATATATAATGACATATATTCGTTAATAATTGCTTTTTTCGGAATAATGGTCACTATATCTACTGCGACGGACGCACGAGCTTTATATGGCGGTATAATTATATTTGGCTCATTATTTCTTCTTTATCTGATATTTGCAATAAAGAAAACCAGGAAATCACGTATGGAGTAACTGTTCAGATTGTTTCGTCAGGTCACGAGGGCTGTGCCTTGGTGACAGTGACAGTCTGACTTCAAACTGCTCATTCACAGAATATTCGCTATTTGCAAAATATTACATAACAAAATCGCCGCGGCTGACATTCAGCCGCGGCGATTGCTTTTAAGAGTTTAGCAAGTTGTTGTCTGTTGTCCTACAAGCCAATGCACGATGTTATTCCGAGAGTGGTGCCGACAGCAGTGAGAATTGAGATGATCATGTTGATAATCAGCTTCCATGTTTCTTTGTTTTTCATACTCATAGTGATTTAAGATTAAAATTAATAAATGTGATAAAGCCGTTGTTGGCTTGCAACGGCAAAAGTAGGCAAAGATTATACAGTTGCAAAAATATGTCTTGAATAACGCTGTTAACGAATCTTAATAACAGAAACATCATACAGTCATTTTGGCGTGCGTTTGCAAATCAAAAAGTATTTTTTTTACGGTTGTGAATTTTAGAATATTTGCTTGTCAGTTTCCTTAAAATATGCTGTGTAACACACTTTAAGAGGAAAATGCAAACTTAGAGTTTGTGCTGGGTTTTATTTTTGTCTTGAATTACATTTTGTTCACAAAAAACAGAATGTCTACAAATTTTAACGCTATATTTGTAGCTTAAAGAACATTAATTACGAATAAATGAACATAACCTTTATTGCCAGCGTCAGCAGCGTTGTTAATCGTGCAGGTGCGAGGCACATTAAAATAGCAGTATCCTTCTTTGCTTTTGCGTTAGTCTTTTTATTTATTCTGGTACATGTTGCCGGTTACAGTGTAGCCAATATGATTCAAGGTCTTGATATTGCCGACAAGCGTGCCATGCTGGCAATGAATTTTGCCGGTGGCAGCGTGGCTGACCACTTTTGGTACAGCTATACGCAGCAGTTTATATGGGCTCCGCTGATGCTTATCGTTGTAATCACGCTGCTGAAGCTACATCCGGGAAGCATGCGCGACAAACTGATATTTGTCGTTTCGCTGGTCCTTGTCATTGTAGTGTTTGACCAGCTGGCATCCGGCGTAATAAAGCCATTGGTATGCCGTCTGCGCCCTTCCCATGACGCTGCTCTTGCGCCGCTGCTTCATTATGTCAACGGCTATCACGGCGGTGCCCACGGATTCGTGTCAAGCCATGCGGCTGTAAATGTGGGAATAGCCACAATGCTGTGCTGCATTTTCAAGGATCGCCTTACGCGTATTACGCTAGTGCTGTATGCCTTGCTGATGTGCTATTCGCGTATTTATCTCGGCGTACACTATCCGGGAGATGTCATTTGCGGCGCTTTCCTTGGCTGGCTCATATCCTACGCTTCGTTTAAATATCTCGGCCGTCGTATGAAGGTCTTCTCGACAACGCGCCGTCCGGTATATATCCTGCTGACTTATTATGTCGGCGTATTGATAGTTTTTATTTAATACCATTCGCATTTTCATTATGCAGGCTACCGTACAGCCAATGTTATTCACATTATTTGAACAGGAAATGTGAAGCCTGCGTGCCGCCTTCCGGCCTGCAATATTTCTCAAGCAGCTGCTCGATGTATTCCGCGTTCTCGGTAACACGTTTTTCGTTACCGTCGTAGCCGTTTATGAGTACGGCGAGATGAGTGGTGTGTATGTCAATTTTCGTGCGTTCATTGTCTGATGTCGGTGTGCCCACGCCGCCCTTTTCGTCTCTGTACACCGGCAGCCCGGCTATGTTTATCATTCCGCGGTGAATGCCTTCGTATGGCTCGCCCTCGCGGCCGATGCCGAGTGTCAGCGTGTCGCCTTTGAATTTACCGGCGTCGAACCCGCCTATGCTGTATCCGTAGGCAATGCTTGCCAGGTTTATAAGGTCGACGAGCGTGTCAATCTGGTAAAGTTCTTTTCCTTGCAACATGCGCCTGATAAGTGCCTCAGAGGCGGGGCGATAGCGCGACGGGTCTTTTCCGCAGGCACGGTAAACCTTTCTTGTGGCGGCTATCGGCGGCAGCTCCTTCAGAGAGTCAACGGTCAGCACTGCACGATAGTGCTCTCTCATGGCGTTTATCTCATCCCATAGGGGCTTGCAGAAATCAGTGTTTCTCACGTTTGCTTCAATGCATGCCCCGACAAATCCAGGACAAACGTTTTCAATTTCGTCGGATACAGTTACTTTCATGTTTCTTGAAAATGTAATCAGTCTGTTTGCAAAGATAAACAAAACATTTGTGCTGATAATAGCTGAAAAGGAATAAAAATCTGAATATTTTAATTATTTTATAATCCTTTGTATGCTCAGAAAGGCCAATGTAA
>OMUH01000072.1 GCA_900314195.1 uncultured Prevotella sp. | reverse complement strand
CCACAGCCCCGGAGGGGCTGACTTTCAGTAGCCCCAGTCTAAGGGAAGCGCAGCGACCGCAGACTGGGGGACACAGGCACCGTCCCACTAACCACAGCCCCGAAGGGGCTGACTCTCAGTAGCCCCGGTCTAAGGGAAGCGCGGCGACCGCAGACTGGGGGACACACAGGCACAGAACACCTGCACCCACAGCCCCGGAGGGGCTGACTCATACATATTTATTTCAGCAGCTCGAGCAGCTCTTCCTGCGTGAGTGATGAGCTCATGTCAGCACCCTCGAGCAGAGAGTCGGCGAGGTCGCGCTTCGTCTTGTGCAGCCTGACAATCTTCTCCTCTATGGTGTGCTGGCTGATGAGATGATACACCGTTACGTCCTGGCGCTGCCCGATGCGGTAGGCACGGTCAGTGGCCTGCTGTTCTATTGCCGGGTTCCACCACGGGTCGAGGTGCACCACGTAATTGGCACCGGTGAGGTTCAGACCCAGTCCGCCGGCCTTCAGGCTGATGATGAAGAACGGGCACCTGCCCTTCTGGAACTCGCTGACAAACTCTTCGCGCTGCTTTATCGGCGTGCTGCCGTCGAGATACAGATAAGGCAGCGATGCCTTGTCCATGGCCTTGCGCACCTCGCTGAGGAAGCTCGTGAACTGACTGAACACCAGTGCACGTCCGCCGCTGTCGCTGATGCTCTCGGCAAGGTCAATGAATGTCTGCACCTTGCTCGACGTGCGCTTCCAGTTCTTGTCAACGAGCGTACAGCTGCACGCCATCTGCCGCAGCTTCGTTATCTCGGCAAGCATGTTGAGCTTCACCGTCTTGCTCGACTTCACGGCAGCCTCAGCCTGCATGCGCTGAGCCTCATACATCGTCATCTCATCTGACGACAGCTCCACCGGCACAGTAATCTCGTTTTTCTCAGGCAGCTCGTCGACGACGTCGCCCTTCGTCCGGCGCAGCAGGAACGGAGAGATTAGCTTTTTCAGCTGGCTCTGCCGCGTCTTGTCATGGTCGGCCTCTATCGGCTGGATATATTTTGCGGTGAACTGCTCAGCAGAGCCGAGCAGGCCGGGGTTTATGAACTGGAACAGATTCCACAGCTCAGAGAGATGGTTCTGTATAGGCGTACCTGTGAGCTCCACCTTACGCCTGGCCTGCAGCTGCATGGCAGCCTTCGACATCTTCGTGTTCGGGTTCTTGATGGTGTGAGCCTCATCGAGGCAGATAACGTTCCACTGCTTTTCCGTGAGCTCATCTTGCTGAATGTTCAGCAGCGCGTATGTCGTCACCACCACGTCGCCGGCCCCGGCCTCCTTGACGGCCCCGGCACGGTCATCGGCGGCGTTGAGCATCGTGACGCGCAACGACGGCGCGAAGCGCATGAGCTCATTGCGCCAGTTGGGCACCACCGATGCCGGCGCCACCACCAGCGACGGTCCGGCCTCTTTCTGCTCGAGCAGCAGCGTGATGGTCTGAAGGGTCTTACCCAGTCCCATGTCGTCAGCCAGGCACACGCCGGCACCCCATGATGTGGTGCGCGACATCCACTCGAAGCCCTCCTCCTGATAGTCGCGCAGCTCAGCATGAAGGTCGGCCGGCACCAGCGGCTCCACCTTGCCGCTCTCAGTAATGCGGCGCCGTATCTCATCGACGGCCTTGTCGCGGCTGGCGTGCAGATCCTTGTCGTCGAGCACGTCGCCGATAAGGCCAACGGCAGCCGTAGACATCTGCATGTGTCCACGGCGCGACGTGGTAACGGTGTCGAGCTTCTTGAGCACCTTGCTGAGGTCCTTGCTCAAGGTGAGATATTCGTTGTCGCCAATCTTGATATACTTGCTGCTGCCGGAGGCGTGCATGAGCTCCAGCAGACGCTGCAAGGACATCACCTGCTTGTCGTCAATGGTGACGTCGCCCTCAACGTCAAACCACCCGTTGTTGCTCTTGATGTTAAGGCTGATGCCGCTCTTGCCGAGAGTGGGATGATATTTCACGCGGGCGTTCTCCGGCCATTCCATCTCGCAAACATCCTTGTTGTCGCGCACCCAGTCGAGGAACGTCAGCAGATCGCCGACACCAAGAGACACCGAGTCGCTGATGTTTTCAGGCGACCATGTATCTTCATCAATATCAGTAACGCCGATAGCCTCAAGCTCATCAGAAATCTTTGACATGTTCTCACGCTCCTCTTTCAGCTTGCGCAGCACCTGCACGCGCTTGCCGTCACGCTCCACGACTGTGGCCTTGGCGCCATGACCAGGCACGAACACCATAGTCGGTGAGATGCGCACAGAGGCAGTGAGCGAATAGCTGTCGGCCGCCTCGGGCACGCAGCGCACAGTGACGATGGTAGGCGCCTCCACCTTCTCAAGCGTTCCGCTGTCGACAATCATATTGGAGTGTATCTCCATCTTTCCGCCCACGGAGGCTATGAGCTTCCGCAGCAGAGGCTCCGCCTCAGCCGGATAAGACGGCTGGCTGAGTATCTGGCTGTACAGTTTCTTTTCCAGTGCAGTAGGATGATAGACGGAATAATCAGTCTCTGAGTTCTTTATGAAATAGAACTTGGCATTGTCTTCATCCATATCAGCCGGATTAGCCTTTACTGTGAAGGTGCCGTCTTTTTTCTTGTCGATGGTCAGATAAGGCTTATCCTCATGAATGCTGACCGGCATGAGCAGCTCCTCATCAGCATATACATGATCGCAGCCAGCAAGACAGTCTATATAGTCTCCAATGTAAATGTTGTAATCCCATGAATACCTTAATGACTTAATGAGCTTTAAGTCAGTATCATCAAGACACGCCTCATCAACGTTCGACAGCGAGCTGATGTTAAGATGCCGCCCGCTTGTCCACATGCCGTTCTTACGCCGTTTCTGAAGAATGGGGTCTATCTCGCCATAGCTGAGCACATATACGAGGCGCTCAGCCCGTTCCGTGTTATTGTCCGCCTTGTCAGCCTTTCCGTCATAACCAGTCTCGGTTATTATCTGCTCGAGGGTGAGCTGCCACATCGCCTTTATCTCCACCCGGGCAAAGAGCGATTTCTCAGGCAGCAGGTTGTTCTTCTCCGCCTCCGGGATGATGCCTTCAGGCATCAGTTCCGTGCGCAGCCACGCCCACTGGGGCTCATGGCGCGTCAGCGACGGACGTTCCGTGCCCGCCGGCCATGTGCCGAGCCGGTTGTTGACAAGCCATGACAGCCATGCAGCACCATGCTGGTTCTTATTGCCAAGTACAAGCATGACCCTCGACGCGGAAACTGATGACGTCACATGCTTGCGGAAATAATCATAGAGCGGCTGAATTATCAGCACATAATAATCTATAGCAGTGTTGTTGAAACGGCGGCAAAAAGTATCAGCCTTTTTCAGCGACGCGTCACTTGACAACAGCAGCATTGTTATCAGATATATGAAGTTAACGGCATAGTTTTCAAAGATTCCTTTTATATTACTGTTTACGACATCTTTGTTATGTGCCGTCATAGCCTTGGTGAACAGCTTATATGCCTGCTCGTAATCGCCGGCATAAGCCCGTTGCATGGCCACGAGGGTAAGCGAGTGCTCGTTAACAGGCAACGACGCTATGTCTGCCGACACGGTACCACGCGCCAGATACTCATAATTGCAAAGAATAGACATTGCATTGCCATAAAATGCTGCGTCGGTCTTGCTGCGCTCGTCTATCATGCTCTTCAGATAATCAAAATCAAGCTGTTCGTCGCTGATGAGTTTCCTGCGCAGGTAATAATACAAAATATAAGCAAGCGATTCAGAGTTGATACACAATAAGATGTCACGAAATTCACTGTCGTCAAAAACGGCTGTAAAAGAGTCAATAAGCCTCTCTGAAGGCTGATCAGTTTTCCGCAGCTTACCGGTGAATGCCCTGATAAGCCATTTGCTATCATCTGAGTCTTTATAATACTTGTATCTATATTCTTTCTCAGCTTCTATTTTCTTCAGCAAGCCGGCATTCTCCGGCTGATAAAGAATCTTGAAACAGGGCAGCAGCAAAGAGGGAGAAATTGAACACATCTTAACATAATATCCGATTTGCTCAATCAGCATTTTTTTCTTGATAAGCTTGTTTACTTCACTTCTGCATGTTTTTTTGTCATTTATGAAGTCATTGACAAAATCGATGATATCATCTTTATCAAGATCTAAACCGAAAAGATAAGCGGCCGAAAGAAGAATTATCTTTTCATTTTCTGTTAATTTTAACTGCATAGCCGAATTAGCTAATTTATTTATTAAAAAATTATTATAACGCTTTTCATGAAAACAGGCTCAAAAATACAGACGGCAGCTGCCCTCATAACACATAAAGAAAGCCACGAAATACCATGGTTGCAAAATTAATTAAAAAAAACGTCTAAAATGTGAACTGACAAATAAATATTTAATATCATTATATGATTATATGGTAATATGTAAACGCTTTTTCCGGTCAGATGCAAAAGTCAGTGACTGAACCGATTGTCTGCGGCTAATACTCGCTGATTGCTGAGGCCGTGCCTTGTGCCGGCCCTGAAAGTAACCATCAGCCTTGGAAAGGCTGCCTCATGCGTAACCCCTGTCTAAGCAAGGCACGAGCGCAGACTGGGGGACAGACGCACACAACCACTTTCCACGTTCCCCGGAGAGGGACGTAGCATAATGAAAAAGCAAGATGGTGCCTCGCCGAGACACTGAGCACAATGAACTGATTATTTTCGCGGGCAAAACTTCGTTGCAATGTTTAGTTGCAATGTTTAAATATGTGGAAGTTATATATGTCATTCATCTGCGTGCTGAATGTTTACAAAAAAACGCTGAATGTGAACCGTATCTTTCGCTGAATAGTTACCTTTGCAAAATACTGAGAAAATACAAATTTATCCGGTTAATATACATGAACAAAAAACATAAGATGATTACTGCGGCAGTGGTGTTCTCTGCCATCATGCCGTGGGCAGCCTGCGCACAGCGCAGCACGCAGAACTTCAACGGCGGATGGCTGCTGCATCTCGGCGACGACAGCACGTTCTGCACTGTTGATGCCGATGACGCCGCATGGCAGAGCATAACCCTTCCGAGGGCATGGAACGAGAGCGAGGCGTTCCGCGTGGGCATAGCACAGCTCAGCGACAGCGTAGCATGGTACAGAAAGCATTTCACGATCACGGCAACGGCCGGCCGCCGCTTCTACCTTGAGTTTGAGGGTGCGCGCTGGGCAGCCGAGGTGTGGGTGAACGGCCGCAGGGCAGCACTGTCGGAAAACGGCGTCATGGCCTTCGGCATTGACATTACGCCGTATGTCAAAGAGGGCATGAACACTGTTGCCGTGCGCACCGACAACAGCTGGACATACCGTGAGCGCGCCACCGGACAGCGCTTCCAGTGGAACGACAAGAACTTCAACGCCAACTACGGCGGACTGCCGAAAAACGTACTGCTGCACGTCATGCCGGAGGTGCACCACACCTTGCCGCTGTACAGCAGCCTCGGCACCACCGGCACATACGTATATGGCAGCGACTATGACATCCCTGCACACACGATGACGCTGAACGTGGAAGCACAGGTCAGCAACGACGGCAGCACGCCCGTCACGGTGGCACATGAAGCCGACGTATTCGATGCCGGCGGCAAAAAGATTGGCTCTGTAAAAGGGTCGTCACGCACCATTGCCCCGCACGACACCGTGACAATGACGCTCAGCGGAAAGCTCACGGGCATTCACTTCTGGAGCTGGGGCTATGGCTATCTGTATGACGTGGTGAGCAAGCTGACCGGCAGCAACGGGCTCGCTGATGCCGACACCATTCGCACCGGATTCAGAAAGACGGAGTTCAGAAACGGCATGGTAAGCCTCAACGACCGCGTCATCATTATGCACGGCTATGCGCAGCGCACAAGCAACGAATGGCCGGCAGTGGGCATGAGCGTGCCGGCATGGATGAGCGACTACTCCAACGGACTTATGGTGGAGAGCGGCGGAAACATCGTCAGATGGATGCATGTCACACCGTGGAAACAGGACATTGAAAGCTGCGACCGCGTGGGACTGCCGGAGGCCATGCCGGCCGGCGACGCCGAGAAGGAAAGCCACGGCAGGCAGTGGCAGCAGCGCCTTGAGCTCATGCGCGACGCCATAGTATACAACCGCAACAACCCGAGCATCATATTCTATGAATGCGGCAACAAGGGCATCGGAGGCGAGCACATGAACGAGATGAAAGCCATAAGAGATGAATACGATCCTCACGGCGGACGCGCCATCGGCTGCCGTGAGATGCTCGACAGGCCTGAGGCTGAATACGGCGGCGAGATGCTATATGTGAACAAAAGCTCTGCTAAGCCGATGTGGCAGATGGAATACTACCGCGACGAAGGACTGCGCAAATACTGGGACAACTGGAGCTGGCCGTATCACAAGGAAGGAGACGGACCGCTGTACCGCGGCAAGCCCGCCGTGGAATACAATCACAACATGGATGCCTTTGCCTGCGGACAGGTGAAGGCATGGTATGACTACTGGCTTGAGCGGCCCGGCACCGGACGGCGCGTAAACGGCGGCGGCGCGAAGATTGTGTTCTCTGACACCAACACCCACTGGCGCGGCGAGGCCAACTACCGGTCGAGCGGCGTCACCGACGCCATGCGCATTCCGAAAGATGCCTTCTATGCCATGCAGGTGATGTGGGACGGATGGGTGACGCCGGAACATGACCATACGCACATCGTGGGACACTGGAACTACCCTGCCGGCACGGTGAAGCCGGTATACGTGGTCAGCAATGCCGATGAGGTGGAGCTATTCCTCAACGGCAGGAGTCTCGGACGACGCACACCAGACTACAAGTATCTATTCACGTTTAATGACATCAGGTATGCCGCCGGCACACTCACTGCCGTAGGACTGAGAAACGGCCGCGAGGTAAGCCGGCAGGAGCTCGTCACGGCCGGAAAGCCTCATCACATAAAGATTACGGCAATTGAAAACCCGGAAGGCTTCAAGGCTGACGGCGCCGACATGGTAATCGTGCAGGCTGAGATTGCCGACAGCGCCGGACGGCGCGTGCCGCTCGACAACAGAATGCTGCATTTCTCTGTCAGCGGCGAAGGCGAATACCTTGGCGGAATAGCACGGCCGGCAGGCCGGCAGAACGGCACGGCAGAAGCCGGCAGCAACAGCACAAACGGAAAGGAGGGAATGCTCGACGGCCCTGCCACGGTGTCGGCATTCGACAACTACATAGGCAGCCGCGACCTGCCCGTGGAATGCGGTGTCAACAGGGTGCTGCTGCGGTCGACAACACACGCCGGCAACATCACGCTGACCGTGACTGCCGACAGTCTGCCGGCAGCCATAAAGACGCTGACAACCATGCCGGTTGACATTGCCGGTTATTTGCCCAAGCGCTCGCTGAGAGGCAGGCTGACACGCGGCGAGACGCCGGCTGCACCGTCATACCGCGACAGCAGGCTGACGGCTGACATTGCCGGAGTGACCGCCGGCAGCAATGCCGGAACGGCACGCAACAGCTGCGATGACAATGAGGCGTCTGAATGGCGCAGCGACGGGAAGAAAGAAAACGCTTGGATAACATATCACTTCAACGGGAAAGAACGTGTTGACGAGATTGCTGTCAAGATGACCGGCTGGCGGACGAAATACTATCCGCTTGCCATTTATGAAGACACGAAGAAGGTGTGGGAAGGTATTACCTACCCCACTCTCGGCTACGTGCACATCACTATCGCCAAACCTGTGAAAGCATCGTCGCTGACCATTCGCATGACAGGACCGGCAACAGACTTCAAACCGGCCGGCGACACGACAGAGCTCGCCGGAGGAAAAGCGTCGAATTTTGACAACGTGAAAAGCGGAAAGGGCAAGACGGAGCTGCGCATCGTGGAGGCCGACCTGCTGAAAAAACTGTAAATACAAACAAAATGAATAATACTACATCAGGCAAGCTAATGACGCCGGCAGTGCGCCTGCGCTGGCATCTGCTTGCCGTGGCCGTAGTGCTCATCTGGGGCGTTACGTTTGTCAACTCAAAGGTGCTGCTCAACCACGGCATGCAGGCACACGAGATTTTCACCGTGCGCTTTCTGCTTGCCTACGCTTGCATCTGGACAATCTCGCCGCACCGTCTGTGGACAGACTCGCTGCGCTCGGAGCTGCACATGGTGCTGCTCGGCATCACCGGCGGCTCGCTTTACTTCGTCACTGAGAACATGGCTGTCAAGACGGGCTACGTCAACAATGTGTCATTCATTGTGTGCACGGCCCCGCTGCTCACCACCATCCTCGCATTGATATTCATAAAAGACGTGAAGGCCACGCGCCCGCTGATAACAGGGTCGCTGATGGCCACTGCTGGCGTGGCTCTTGTGGTCTTCAACGGGCAGATAGTGCTGCACCTGAACCCGCTCGGCGACCTGCTGGCGTTCTGCGCCGCACTCTGCTGGGCTGTGTACAGCCTGCTGCTCCGCGGCGCTGCAGGCTATGACAGCGTGTTCGTGACAAGAAAGGTGTTCGGCTACGGACTGCTCACCGTCCTGCCTGTTTATATTTTCCACCCATGGCATTATCCGCTTGCCGGTCTGCTCGTTCCGGCCGTCGCCGGCAACCTGCTCTTCCTGGGCCTCGTGGCCAGCTTCGCATGCTTTGCGCTGTGGAGCCTGGTGAGCAAGAGGCTCGGCGCACTGACTGTGAGCAACTATGTCTATCTGAACCCCGTGAGCACAGTGGTGACAAGCGCGCTCGTGCTCAACCAGGGCATGACAGCCATGGCCTTTACGGGCAGCGCGCTTATCCTCGCCGGTGTTTATCTGGCAAACAAAAAGGCACAATAAAAAAAACAATAA
>OMUH01000030.1 GCA_900314195.1 uncultured Prevotella sp. | reverse complement strand
AACCGGGGACCCACGCATTACGAATGCGTTGCTCTACCAACTGAGCCATATCGGCTTATTTGCGAGTGCAAAGGTAAAATGTTTTTTTTGAACTCGCAAATAATATTTGTTTTATTTTTTCAGTTTTCTGAACATTTCTTCATATTTGCACGGTTGTTAATAGCTTCGTGCTATTATGACCCTGCTTACTGCCGGCTTGCCACTGACCATATCCTTAAGACCTTCAACGTTCTGGTCATAATCAAAAGGAATGCAACGGATGGTTGCCTGTGTCTCCTCCTTTATCTTTGCCTCTGTCTCGGTAGTGCCGTCCCAAGGGCAAAGGAAGAAGCCGCCGTCCTTGATTCGTTCTTTAAACTCATCGTAGCTGTTGCATACAAAGATATGTTCATCACGGAATTTCTTTGCCTTCTCAAATATATTTGTCTGTATCTCATCGAGCAACGTCTCTACCCTTTCTGCTATTCCGTCAAAGGAAACGCTTTCCTTCTCAAGGGTGTCTCTGCGCATGATCTCTATGGTGTTGCTCTCAAGATCACGGCCGCCCATAACAAGTCTTACGGGTACACCTTTCAGCTCATAATCGGCATATTTGAATCCAGGACGTTTCTTGTCGCTGTCGTCGTATTTGACAGAGATGCCGGCTTTTTTCAATTGGTCTACAACAGGTTTCAGCTTGGCTGAAATTGCGTCAAACTGCTCCTGTGTCTTCCAGATAGGTATTACAACAACCTGAATAGGTGCAAGCAACGGCGGAAGAACCAGTCCGTTGTCATCAGAATGTGTCATTATGAGAGCACCCATAAGTCTTGTAGACACACCCCAGGAAGATGCCCATACATATTCCGGCTTGTTGTCTTTATTAAGATATGTTACATCGAAGCTCTTTGCGAAGTTCTGGCCAAGGAAGTGGCTTGTGCCGCTCTGCAGAGCCTTGCCGTCCTGCATCATAGCCTCTATGGTGTATGTCTCGTTGGCTCCGGCGAAACGCTCTGACGGACTCTTGACGCCTCTGATGACAGGGACACCCATCCATTTCTCAACGAAATCAGCATATACATGAAGCATCGTACGGGCCATTTCATTGGCCTCCTCTGCAGTAGCATGTGCCGTGTGGCCTTCCTGCCACAGAAACTCGGATGTTCTAAGGAAAGGCCTTGTGCGCATCTCCCATCTCATTACGTTGCACCACTGGTTTAACTTCAGAGGAAGGTCACGCCATGAATGTATCCAGTTCTTATATGTATGCCAAATCATGGTCTCTGACGTAGGACGGATAATAAGTTCTTCGTCAAGCTTGGCATCCGGATCAACGATTATGTCCTTGCCGTCGTCACTTGTCTTAAGACGGTAGTGAGTGACCACGGCGCTCTCCTTGGCAAAGCCCTTTACGTGTTCGGCCTCACGGGCGAAAAAGCTCTTCGGGATAAGCAACGGGAAATAAGCATTCTGCACACCCTGTTCCTTAAACATACTGTCAAGTTGTGCCTTCATCTTTTCCCATATAGCAAAGCCGTAGGGTTTGATTATCATACATCCTCTTACCGGTGCTTGCTCTGCAAGATCGGCCTTTGTTACCAAGTCGTTATACCACTGACTGTAGTTTTCTGACCTTTTGGTTAATTGTTTTAATTCTTTTGCCATCTTTATATAAAATCTTATTATGTTCTGCGGCTGTTAACAGCAAACATGTTTTACCTCGTGCTTTGTCTGCGTTCCCATAATTAGGGATTTCCCATCAAACGATAGGGATAAGACCACGCAAGTAATGTTCAAAACCTTTAAATTTGCCCACAAAATTACAAAAATTATGCAAATAGATAGTATTAATATGTGGAAAAAAGCTATCTTTGCATGACTTTAAGAAATTGAATAATAAACATTAAGGAGACATAGGATATGAAAAAAATGAAATTGACAGTGGCAGCGCTTTGCCTGCTCTCACTTGTAAGCTGCGGTACCAACCAGGGCAATGGCGCTCTTATAGGAGCCGGTGGTGGCGCTCTTCTCGGCGGTATCGTTGGAAACATAATAGGCAAGAACTCAAAGGGCACGGCTATCGGTGCAGCTATTGGCGGTGCTATCGGTTCTGGGGCCGGCGCGCTCATCGGCCATCACATGGACAAGGTGCGTGCGGAGGTTGAACAGCAGGTAAGCAACGCTAAGGTTGAAGAGGTTACTGACGCCAACGGCCTGAGCGCTGTTAAGGTGACTTTCGACAGCGGACTGCAGTTTGATCTTAGCAAGGCTACGCTGAGAGAGTCGTCAAAGAATGATTTGAAGAAATTTGCCAATGTGCTGAAGAAAGATCCTCAGCTCGATGTTGCTATAAAGGGATATACCGATGCTACCGGCGGCGATAACATAAACCTGCCGTTGAGCAAGAACCGCGCGCAGGCCGTTGCAAACTACCTCAACCAGCAAGGAGTATCGTCAAGCCAGTTCAAGAGTGTTGAGGGGCTGGGCAGCCAGAACCCTATTGTAGACCAGGATGTTGCACCGCAGAACAGACGCGTGGAGGTTTATCTCTATGCAAGTAAGGCTATGGTGAACAGCGCCAACAACGGCACTCTGAAATAAACTTGTTTATATGAAATGCAGAAAGGCCTTTGTCTTAATTAATGATTTGATGTCTTAATAATTTGAAAGGTAATGGTCTTACTGTTATTATGAAAATAAAATTTCTCACGAAAGTGAATTTCTTATAAATGATTTTGAAATTTAAAAGCATTATAAGATGGTTGGTGGGGCTGTTTTTCGGCCTCACCATTCTTTCGGTTGTAGCCTACCGTTTCCTGCCTATTTACATTACTCCGCTGATGGTGATCAGATGTTTCCAGCAGATGTCTGAAGGACGGCATATAACCCTTCATCACCATTGGGTGTCATTGGACCATATCTCTCCATATATGCCGGTTGCCGTCATGGCGAGTGAAGACCAGCGTTTTCTTCTTCATCAAGGCTTTGATTTTGATGCTATTAAGAAGGCGGCTGAGCACAATGCGCACAAGGGCAAGAAACTGCACGGTGCAAGCACCATCAGCCAGCAAACGGCAAAAAATGTATTTCTGTGGCCTGGACGCAGTTGGCTGCGAAAGGGATTTGAGGTTTACTTCACATTCCTTATAGAACATATATGGAGCAAGCAGCGCATCATGGAAGCTTACCTGAATTCTATTGAGATGGGCGACGGCATATATGGCGTTGATGCCTGCGCGGAATATCATTTCAACAAGAAGGCAGAAGATCTCTTCCGCAATGAATGTGCGCTTATAGCTGCGACGCTGCCCAATCCACGCAAATATGATTCCTCAAACCCTACTCCATGGCTGCGCAGACGTCAGCAGCAGATAGAACAGCAGATGAAATTTATTCCGTCGTTTCCGAAAGAAGGCGAAGACATAAATCCGAAAACCGTTGCCGGCGGTGTTTACAAACACGAGAAATAAGCATACTATGAACTTATTAGATGACTTGAATGAAGCACAGGCTGAAGCCGTTGCATATACTGAGGGACCGTGCATGGTGATAGCCGGTGCAGGCGCAGGGAAGACACGTGTTCTGACTTATAAAATAGCATATCTCATTCAGCATGGCATGAAGCCATGGAATATTCTCGCACTTACGTTCACAAACAAGGCTGCGAAGGAGATGAAAGAACGCATTGCGGCTCTTATCGGCTACGGCGACGCACGCTATGTACGAATGGGTACCTTCCACAGCGTATTTGCGCAGATACTGCGTGCCGAGGCTAAGAGCATTGGATATTCATCACAATATACCATATATGATGATGCCGACAGCCGCTCTCTCATAAAGAGTATTGTGAAGGAGATGAGTCTTGACGACAAGACATACAAGCCGGCCAGCGTATTGTCGAGGATATCAATGGCAAAGAACAATCTTGTTACGGCAGATATGTATGCCGGCAGCGCCTATGCGGAGGTTGACGCAGAGCATGCGCAGGAACACATAAAGGAGATATACGCTGAATATGTGCGACGCTGCAAGAACGCAAACGCCATGGACTTTGACGATTTGCTGCTGAACACTTATTTCCTTCTGAAAAATGACAAAGATATATGCGGGAAATATTCTGAACATTTTAAATACATCCTTGTTGACGAGTATCAGGATACTAACTATGTTCAGGAACAGATCGTTATACTGTTGTCACAGGCACATAGGAATATCTGCGTTGTCGGCGACGATTACCAAAGCATATATGCTTTTCGAGGCGCCAATATAGACAATATTCTAAATTTCAGCAAGGTATTTGAAAACGCGCGTCTTTTCAAGCTTGAGCAGAACTACCGATCGACACAAAACATTGTCGGCGCGGCAAACTCACTGATGAAGCATAACAAACGTCAGATACCAAAAGACGTGTACAGCCGCAACTCCGAAGGTGACAAGATTGTATACAAGGCAACATACAGTGACCGTGAGGAAGCCAGTGCCGTTTGCAGGATGATAAAAGACATCATGCGCAGTGAAAAGGGACAATGGAGCGATTTCGCCATTCTCTATCGCACGAACTCTCAAAGCCGCAGTTTTGAAGATGAGATGCTAAAACAGAATATACCATACAGGGTCTATGGTGGCGTCAGCTTCTATCAGCGCAAAGAGATAAAAGACGTGATAGCTTATTTCAGACTTGTCTGCAACACTGACGACGAGGAGGCTTTCAGACGTATTATCAACTATCCGGCTCGCGGCATCGGACAGACTACTCTTGGCAAGATAACCTCTGCTGCACACGACAACAATGTCAGCCTGTGGCAGGCCATCTGCTCACCTGACAGTTACGGTGTCAGCATAAGCAAGGCTACTGCAAACAAGCTGGATGCGTTCCGGCAGATGATAGAATCTTTTGTGAAAGAGCTGCATGAGACTGATGCCTCTACCCTTGCCAACAAGATTATTATTCAGACCGGTATCAGGAAAGACATATTTACTGGCAGCGATGCCGATGATTTGTCACGCCAGGAAAACCTGCAGGAATTTGCTGATTCAATTAAGGCGTTTGTCAGCGAAAGGCAGGAGGAAGGCAATGATAACATATTTATCAACGACTATCTGCAAGATATCTCTCTGCAAACAGACATCGACAACAGCAATAATGACGACGGTAGCAGGGTGACGCTAATGACTGTTCACAGCGCCAAAGGCCTTGAGTTTCCAACAGTGTTTGTTGTTGGCCTCGATGACAATATTTTCCCGAGCCAGAGAAGCCTGGACTCTACGCGCGCCATGGAAGAGGAACGCCGCCTGCTATATGTGGCTATAACACGTGCTGAGCGCCACTGCATATTGACGTCTGCACAAAACAGATACCGGTATGGTAAACCGGAGTTTTTTATGCCAAGCCGTTTCTTGAAAGATATTGATAAAAAATATCTGAAAGAAGACTCTGAACTGGCGGCAGCAAAAAGCACACGATATGGTGCACGTGGTATTGACGAAGAGTTCGCCCGTTTTAAGAGTGCTGTTGAAAAAATTAAAAATGGTAACATATCAACATCGACTGTCAGACACTCGTTTACACGTCTTTCAACGGCTGAAACTGCTGATTATAAAGAGGAAAATGTTTCGGAGATAAAAACTAAAGAAGGCATTCTTCATGTCGGTGACAACATTGAGCACATGCGGTTCGGCATAGGAACTGTTACAAAAATAACCGGCAGTGGCGATGATGCCAAGGCAACAGTTGACTTTAGAAACAGCGGCAGCAAACAACTGCTTCTGAAATTTGCGAGATTTAAGATTATGTGATAAGCTGTGTGTCAGAATCAGTTACTCATTACATGATGTATGGTAATAAAAAAAAGATCGCAGTTTAATCTGCGATCTTTTTTTATAATAGTACGCTCGGCATGAGCATTGTCTAACGGGTGGAAGTCCCGAGCAAGCCC
>OMUH01000123.1 GCA_900314195.1 uncultured Prevotella sp. | reverse complement strand
TAATAAGGGAATCAACTCTGTTAAAATAGTTAAGAATTAAATTACCGAAGTATTGGTATTTAGTGATGTTTAAAAAATAATTTCCGTAACTTTTCAGCAAAAAATGTCCTTTAACAGGGGTTGCGGTCTGCACGTGGATAATTTATTGCCGAAAAATGTAGAAGTTGTTTTTTACATCATTGAATCATAAATTTAAAGTTCGTTGTATTTGGGAATATCTGGCTGATACTGATATTTCTTACTTTCTTTGTCGAGCTTGAAAACGCAAAATGTTATACCGTTTGTAATTGTCAGATAATCAACCTTCAGTAGTGTGTTATATACGGCAATCTGGGTCAGTACTTCCCGTGTGAGCTGGACGGACGGAGCTTTATATTCAATGATCATGGCAGGGGCGAGTGTTCCTTTTCTATACACAACACTGTCGGCGCGAAGCTTCTTGTCGCCAATTTTCATACTGACCTCATTGGCCATCATTGAGCGTGGATAGCCAATGTGTTCTATTAAATAATGTGTGAAGTGCTGGCGTACCCATTCTTCGGGGGTAAGGGCAACATATTTGTAGCGCAGTATGTCAAATATCATGGGGTGTTCTTTTGTGCCTGACAGCTTGTATTGGAATGGGGGAAGGTTTAGTGGCGTCATATTACTATTTACTATGTAATGTATTTCAATAAAAGAATGAGGCAGTTGTCTGATTAGCTTTGTTTTCCCGCCTTTTCTGTTTATCTTTGCAAAGATAAACAGATTTTAAATCTGTGCAAAATAATATTTTAAATATAATGAATGTGATGGTTGTGATGATTGGCCGCTTGTATCAAAAAAGATATTTGAAAGTAATATTGTCTTTTGCGGCGTCAGATCTTTAATGGATGTCCACAATTTTTATATTTCACAATTTCGATAGTACAACAATCAAGGATATAAGAAAAATATGTAGAGTCAGATATTGCAGATGTCTTTTTAATGTAGTATTGTATATCTTTTTATATTGTATAGTACGTATTGATTTGCAATAATCATATTCTGCATTTTAGATATTTGGAATACCGGTATTGTAAAAGTAAAGAATATATAAAATAATAAATATACTAATATGGCAGTTAAAAAATCTTCTACGACTGTAACTACAGTTATGGCGGAATTGAAAAAGAAAGTATATTCACCTGTATATATACTTATGGGCGAAGAAGCTTATTACATAGATTTGATTTCTGATTATATTGCCAATAATGCGTTGACTCCGGATGAAAGAGATTTTAATCAGAGTATTCTTTTTGCTAATGAAGTCTCTGCAGCGCAATGTGCTGATTTGTGCAGAGAATATCCTGTTATGGCACAGCGCAAGGTAGTGATAGTGAAAGAGGCTCAAAACTGGAAAGATTTTGAACCTATGGAAAGATATATAGAGAAATATGTCAAGTCTACAATACTGGTAATTTGCTATAAGAATGGAGTGATAAAAAAAAGTAAGAAGTTACTGGATACAGCACGGGCCATTGGAGTAGTGCTGGAATGTAAAAAAATATACGAAAGCGGATTGCCGAGATTTATAGCATCTTATCTTAAGGAACACAATGCATCGATAGATGAAAAATCATCGCGTATGATTGCTGATAATGTAGGTGCAGACCTGAGCAGGATTGTCTCAGAACTCGACAAGGTGCTTATTTCATTGCCAGATAATAACAGAATAATTACTCCCGAGATAGTGGAGCGCGAGATAGGTATAAGCAAGGATTTTAATGTATTTGAGCTAAAAGATGCCATTGTGAATAAGAACGCTTATAAAGCAAATCTTATAGTGAATTATTTTAACAAAAACCCTAAGGCTGGTCCTGCTATTCTTTTGGTCAGTTCTTTATTCTCTTATTTCAAGAATTTGATGATTGCTTATTATTGTCCAAGAAAAAACGACCCACAGGCTCTGGCGAGTTTTCTGGATATGAAGAATGCGTGGGGAACCAAAGACTACTTGACTGGTATGAAAAATTACAGTGGAGTAAAGTGTATGCAGATTATCGGAAAGATTAGAGAGACGACTGAAAAGATTAATGGAATAGATTGTCCGAACATTGACGGGTATGAGCTCTTAAAAGAATTGATTTTTTTTATCCTTCATTGAAGAATTTCAGGGGTGTCAAAAGAGTGGGGTAATGGGTGTGATGAATTCAAATTAAGTCTGGATATTCATTTCTGTTCTTATGCCGTAACAATTTTGCGAATGTACAAGTTTGAAATTTGGCGCAGATTATTCACTTGTGCGGGCATTGCTGGCGTCTTCACAACTATTAAAATCTGAATTTTATTCTGTCAGTTGCATTTTTTGCCTTAAAAAGGTAGTTTGAAAAAGTAAATCTAAGCTTCTTTTGGCTTATTGATGAACGTATATTTTAATCAGTGGCTGTTTTATAGCATAAATAAAGCTATAAAACAGTCTTTTTTTGTGTCTGTTGTAATGTAAAAAATATCGAAAGTTTAAATTATTAAAAGCTTGAAAACCAAAGTTATGTGCTTAATTTAATGTATAGAATCTTTAGAATTTAGGGCATTTTACGGTCATAGCTGTAGTTCCCGCCGAAAACTAATGATTTTTGGCTGATTTTCAACTGAAATAGCTTATTTGTTTCAAAATATAAATATTTATAATATTGATTTGTAAACGTAAAATTCACGAATAATACATCATATTTACAAAACAAAACTATAAACAATAAGTCGGCATCAGATATTGCGTAAATGTAATTTACAAACACAAACAAGAAGATATTGGTTTACAAAGACGAATGTATTATTATACGATTATTTTTATAACAGATAATTTATTGAAAACCAAATAAATACGCTTTAGTCTTAAACCGTTGGGCATGATAAAATTACTTTTTTATATGCTTTAACTAATAAAATCTTTCAAAATTGATTTATTTTCTCAATATAAATAACTCCCTAAGCTAGTTTCTTTTAAACTTCCTTTAAATAAGCACTTTAACGTCAATTTTGTTATCTGATTTACGAATGTGAATTTTAGAATTATCTGCGTTCGTTTCAAAATTTTATAATCTGAATTCATGTTTTGTGAATTGAAATATTTAAAATGTTAAACTGATTTGAAAAGTTGTATTTCTCATTTTTTTGATTTACTTTTGTGAAGTGTATGAAAACGGCCATTTTTGTGGCTAACTAATAAACGAGCATCAGTTATGAAAGAAAGAATTATGCAGATTATGCAGAGCCTGAATATGAACCAACAGGATTTTGCAAAAGAAATTGGAATTTCGGCAGGGTCATTGAGTAGTATCCTCAAAGGACGTAACAATCCTACTCTAAATCATGTCGAGGCTATCATTAAACGCTTTCCTAATATAAGTCTTGATTGGCTTGTCAAAGGAGAAGGTGACATGTATGTCAATAATGCTGATGCCGGTACGTCTGATAATGGCGGCAGGACTCAGGGAACCGCTCAGGAACAAACGTTGAGTTTTGATGGAACTGACAGCTTGCAACAACCTGTAGACAATGCTTCGTCTGGTAAGAACGTCCAGATTACCGGTCAATATAACCGAAATATATTAATGAATAATATTAACAAACCTCCCAGGAAAGTTACTTCAATCCAGATTATATATGATGACAATACGATAGAGATTTTTGAACCTAAGAAATGACGGAACTCTTTCTTTATTTTTATATTTCAGGCCCATAGGAATTAGAAACTCCTGTGGGCTTTTTTGATGATTTTATTATGAGCATTCGAGCAGTTTTTTGTGTTTTTCATTATCAACATATTTATATAACGTATAACATGTCGTTTTATTTTAGATATTTTGTGAAGTGGAAAATAAAGAAGAGAGTTTTTTAATTTGTTCCTTTTTTGTAATGTTATTTCTTATACTTTGCTTTATTCATCAGGTTTGCTATTTGGAAGAACTGTATTGCTCCATTGACGCTTTTGATATTTTTTATTGTTTGTTATATTAACTATTTATATTTTACTATTTCCATTTCAATGCAATATTATACATATTAAATACTTGCTATATCAGTTATCCAAATATTAAGAACTGTTTTATATTTATTATTCTGTTGTTATAATATCATAGGATATATACATCTTAATATTTGATTATAATGATACTGTTGGAATTTAATATTTTAGAATGTAATGCTGTGCAATTTCATTTCATATACAATATTAATGTTTGCATCATTTAAATATTTACATCTTTTATTATATTTAAATTCTTAGACCTTACGATTTCCATATTTGGTAATCTTTAATATTTGTTTTACTTGTTACTATACTATTTCACATAATTTATAAACTTACTGTTTTGAACTTTTGAAAATTTTTATGTTGCTATGTTGGTATGCCGATTATTCAACTTTCATTCATATTGCCTTCTGCTTATTGTCTTCTACTAATACAAGGTGATAATACAATATGAATATCTGCAACCAGCAACCCCTGTAATCATATAATGTTTTGAATAACAATTACAGCATTTCTTTGTGAATTTGACATATTTGCTTTAATTTTGCATATAAACAAAATCAATGTCCTTAATTTTGAATGAAAAAATATGTTAGCGACTTGCGTGTATCGTCTATAGAAAAGCTAAGTGACATACATGTATTGTTGAAGTTGACTTCAGAGAAAGAACTGCCTGAAATGTTGCCGGGGCAGTTTGTTGAAGTGAAAGTTGATGGTTCCGATTCAACTTTTTTACGGCGGCCAATCTCTATTAATAATGTAGACCGGGAAAATAATGAATTATGGCTGTTGATTGCAGCCATAGGCGATGGTACGCGCCATTTGGCTTCATTACGTAAAGGCGATTCTTTGAATTGTATATTTCCGTTGGGTAATGGTTTCTCTATGCCGGAGGCAGGCTCGAAAGTGCTGCTTGTTGGCGGAGGTGTAGGTGTCGCTCCTCTTTATTATTTCGGATTGGAGCTGAAAAAGCATGGCATGACACCGACATTTCTGCTTGGAGCCAGGAACAAGGGTGCGCTGCTTGAATATGATCTGTTTAAAGATACAGGCAGGGTGCTGGTTACGACAGAGGACGGCAGCATGGGTGAGAAAGGCTTTGTGACAAATCACAGTGTGCTTCGTGACGAGACGTTCAGCAATATCTATACCTGCGGGCCGAAGCCGATGATGATGAGTGTTGCCCGTTATGCAAATTCGAAGAATATTTCGTGTGAGGCGTCTCTTGAAAACATGATGGCCTGCGGACTTGGTGCTTGTCTGTGCTGCGTAGAGAAAACGAAGAACGGCAACCTGTGTGTATGTAAGGATGGTCCTGTGTTTAATATTAATCAACTGTTATGGCAATATTAAATGTAAATATAAAAGGTTTAAGGCTGAAGAATCCTGTTATGACAGCTTCCGGAACCTTTGGCTATGGTTTGGAATATTCTGATTTTGTTAATTTAGAGGATCTTGGCGGCATAATAGTAAAAGGTACGACACTTGAGCCCCGCCAGGGAAACGACTATCCCAGAATGGCAGAGACCGCTCAGGGTATGCTCAACTGTGTTGGCCTTCAGAATAAGGGTGCAGAGTATTTCTGCTCAAATATCTATCCTCGTATTAAAGATATTGATACCAATTTCATAGTAAATGTAAGCGGTAATTCTCCTGATAACTATGCACGTTGTGCAGAGATTATCGGAACTCTTGACCATATACCGGCTATAGAACTGAACATCTCATGTCCTAATGTCAAGGATGGCGGAATGGCTTTCGGCGTTACCTGTGAAGGTGCGGCAAGTGTTGTTCGTGCGGTAAGGAAGGTTTATAAGAAAACGCTGATAGTCAAGTTGTCGCCAAATGTAACGAATATAGCTGATATAGCCCGTGCTGTGGAAGCCGAAGGCGCCGACAGTGTGTCTCTGATAAATACGCTTATGGGAATGGCTGTTGATATAGAGCATCGCCGTCCGCTGCTGAGCATCAGAACAGGTGGTCTGAGCGGTCCGGCTGTTAAGCCGGTGGCACTGAGAATGGTTTATGATGTCGCGCATGCGGTGTCTATACCAGTTATCGGACTTGGCGGCATAAGCGGTGCCGAAGACGCTATAGCTTTTATGATGTGCGGAGCGCGGGCTGTTGAAATTGGAACTGCTAATTTCATTGATCCGCAGATAACGATAAAAGTGCGTGACGGAATAAATTCATGGCTCGACAGTCATAACGTAAAAGATGTAAATGATATTGTCGGCGCAATAAAATGAAATTGCCTGTAATATGGAAAGCCCTGCCTAGGATAAAAAATCCTGGCAGGGCTTTTCATATTTTTGAATGCTACTAAGCTGCTTTTTTGATAGAAGTTATGATTACATTCTGACAGTTTTATCCATCAGATAGCAATCGAGAATTACCATGGCGGCCATTGATTCAACTATTGGCACTGCTCGCGGCACTACGCATGGGTCGTGCCGGCCTTTTGCTTTTATAATAGCAGCGTTTCCGTCAGTGTCAACGGTGTCCTGGCTTCTAAGCAATGTGGCAACAGGCTTGAAGGCTACGCGGAAATATATGTCTTGTCCGTTACTGATGCCTCCTTGTATTCCGCCGCTGTGGTTTGTTTTTGTGTCTAATATCAACCGGCCGTTATCGTCATGCTTGGTTGGCGGTATAAAAATATCGTTTATCTGGCTGCCGCGTTTAGCAGCCGCAGCAAAGCCTTCGCCATATTCAAATCCCTTAACAGCGTTTATAGACAGCATTGCAGAGCCGAGCATAGCGTGCAGCTTGCCGAATTCCGGCTCGCCGAGTCCGGCGGGGCAGTGCTTTATGACGCAGCTGATGATGCCGCCAATTGTGTCGCCGTCTTCTTTCACTTTAAGAATAAGTTTTTCCATTTCGGCAGCTTTATCTCTGTCAGGACAATGCACGATGTTGTTTTCAGCTTCAGCAAGATTATACTCGCAGTAGTCTTTGTCCAAGGCTATGCTGCCCACTTGTGACACGAAGGCCGTTATCGAGATGCCGAGCTCTTTCAGTGCAAGCTTGGCCATTGCCCCAGCCACACATCTTGCTATTGTTATGCGTGCTGAAGAGCGTCCTCCTCCACGGTGATCGCGTATGCCATACTTATAATAATATGTGTAATCGGCGTGAGACGGCCGGAACAGGTCACGCATATTGTCATAATCGGCAGAATGCTGATTGGTATTGTCAACCTTGAATGCGATGGGCGTTCCGGTGGTCTTGCCGTCAAAAATACCGCTTAAGAACTCTACATGGTCTGGCTCTTTGCGGCTTGTTGTTATGGAGCTCTGTCCCGGCCGCCGTCTGTTCAGCTCATGCTGGATGAAATCCATGTCAACGGTTATTCCTGCCGGCATACCGTCTATTACTCCTCCGACAGCAGGTCCGTGACTCTCCCCGAAGCTTGTAAGTGTGAATATATTGCCGAATGTATTGCGCATTTTTATATTGTATATTTTTATTGCAAGTTATCTGCAAAGATAGTTAAAATGCGGCTAAGTCCCAAACTTACAGCTTGTTTTTTGAGTATTTGCTTTACGGTTCTTTCATTTAAATTTTGACTGACATGGCATGATTATTGCTCAGCT
>OMUH01000071.1 GCA_900314195.1 uncultured Prevotella sp. | reverse complement strand
TTCCAAAGTTTTTTTCATTTTTCTTTCACTTTTTCGCCTTTCTTGACAAATCGAATGGATAATGTGGGCGTGCACATAATTGTATTATAGGGATGGTGGGGTGAACGAGGATTTTATGGGAGAATTCACGAGATGAATGACGATTAGTAAGATTATTATAGAAAAATCACTTTACGACCTTTACAGTTTTCCCGGCAGCAGAAATGATAAAGTTGTGGTTGTCTTCCGGCAACTGCAAAACAGTAGACGGACCATTGAATGAACGCCGCAGCAATATACGGCCGTCGAAATCGAAAACAGAAAGGGTAGTGACGTCAGAGGCTTTCTTACCGTCAACAGTCACAACGGTCAGGCCGGAAAAAGTAGACGTTACATGAATGCTGCCGCTACTGTTGGCTGTTCTTAGATTGTTTATGGCGGTAACATCAGCAGACCGCATGGAAACCTTGCGAGCCGTCATATCCTGCTCAAAGGCACCGAGGTCTGGTGCCACACCTGAGAAAGCCACAGCCGGCACGGCAACGCCCTGTGGCAGATAACGCGTATCAGCCTCAACATTAGTACCGCAGTCAACGAGCAGCGCATTGTCACGTGTTTGGTGTCCCCAGGAGATTTCGTCCCACAACAAATTACCCGTACTGTCACGCTCGCCGACAAGTGTTTCATAATCATTTTCGCTCAAGAAGTTAGACGGGTCACAAGAGAGATCGCTTGTCGTAATGGTTATCTCCGGCACCTCGGAGGTGTTGACCTCCATGCGACCGTATTTCTTGCTGCCGTCACCATGCTTGCTCTCATCGTTCGGATGCTTGTCGGTCTTGAGATTGTCATTAATGGCCACGCAGTTAGTGAGCCTTACTATGCTGCCGTCGGCCAGCGGCTCATAAATACGGTAGCTGTAAGCCTTCTTGCCGCCGAAAGCCTGCAGGGCATATCCCGTACAATTGTTCAATATGATATCACCGCTGTTATGGTTCTGGTCAAATCCCTTTGATCCGTTGTTAACAGCAATGCACCTGTTTAGCACCACGTTCATGCGTCCCTGCTTGGAGCCACACTTGAAACCGTTCATATTCCCCTTGCCCTTAGTGCGTCCGCTGTCCATATATCCGTTTTCATAAGCCAGGCAGTTTTCAAACACAATAGTCTTGTTGTCACTGAATCCGCCGTCTTTCTTAAAGAACACGTCATATCCGTCGTCAGAGTTGTTGTAAGCACGGCAGCCGAAGAAATAATTACCGTCGCCGACAGAAATCTTAGGTGCGAAGCCATCGGCGTCGCCGTCATCCTCATCGCGGTTCTCATAGCTGTCGCAGTTGATGATATAGTTTCTTGCCCCGAGGTTCTTAATCTGCAGTCCAGAGTCACCGTTTTTAAAGAACCGGCAGAACTCAATGATGTTGTCATGTGCATCCTGCGTGCGTTTCTCCACATCAGAGGCCTTGCCCTTTACCGGTTTCTCACGTTCTATGAGCATACCGTTGTCGCTGGCCTGTGTGATGTCAATCTTATAAAAATGCCAGTAAGACGCCGTCAGCCTGATACCCTGCTGCGGGTTGTCGCTGTGTTTGTGATATGGCATGGCCGAGAAGTCGAGCACAGCACGTCCGTCAGGACACATCACAGTAATATAATTGTCATGCGTGCCGTTTATGCCGTTTATGTTAATCCTGCTGTCATAAACATACGTACCGGCCTTCATCAATATCGTTGTTCCGGCCGAGGCACGGTCGACAGCCGCCTGCAGGTTATAGAACGGATGCTCTTCCGTTCCGTCACCGCTGTCATCAACAGCGGCATCAGGCGAGCACCATATCACATTAGCATCAGAACGGCCGGGGGTTACGATGCCTGCGGCAGACACATAGTCAATGCCGGGCAGGGTATCATCAGTCTGCGCAGAGGCAGAGAGCACTGCCGCACAGGGCAACGCTGCCAAAAGGAGTAAAAGATTTCTCATTTTTTATTTGTTTTAGTTATTACAGAGGTATTAAAAAAGTTGATTACTTATTATTCCAATGGGAACGGCGTATCACTGCCAACCTTCAGCGACGGCCGCAGAGGCGTGCTGCCGTCAGCAGTTTTTTGCCGGTATACCATAATCGTGAACGCTCTTACCTGGTTTGTTCCGGCCGAAAACGTTACAGAGCGTGCATTTCCCGTCCACGTGCCTACAGTGCCGTCAACCGAATAACTGCCTGTCGAGACACTGCTGAAGTTACCGGGACCGTATTTGTCTTTCCCGGCAACAGGACTCACGAACACTATCTTCGTGATATTTCCTGCCGCAGAGCTCACCGTCACCGACGCACCCTGATAAAAACGATAAACGTCACCCTGTCCCATGGTAGCATTTGTAGAAGTCACTATAACACCATTCTTTGACACATAGTCAGAGCCTCCGCTGCACGACGAGCCACGATTGCTGCGCGCATCAACGACCACAGAGTCGGCAACGGCTGCATGAACGCCGGTGAAAACCAACATCAGCAAAAGGAACATGGAAAAACAACGTTTAAGTATAGTCATAAGTATAATCTTAAGAAGAGACTTACTAAAGAGACTTACTAAAGAGACTTACTAAAAATACGTGCAATAATAATATTATTTTCTGACATTCGCAAAGAATTTAAAACTTTTTATTGCAGAAACATATCATATTGCTTTTATTATTAGTCAATAGTAAGTAAATGTTTAAATTATATATTATTTTTCGCGCAGATTTCGCAGAGCGGATGATTGCGGACAAAACATTTATAGATATCATAAAACACGTTTTTTTGTAACAAAGCAGATATTCTGAAAATTTATTGTAAAATAATTTACTTTTTGGAAAATATTTTGTTTCTTTGCCTGTATAAAACCTAATTATAAAAATTTAAAAACACTATATATTATGGGAAAAGGGAAAAAAGGAGGCAAGCGCATGTCAAAAAAGGAACTGACAGAACAGCTGGAAGCACTGTTCTCGTCAAATCCCGGCGTGACACTCTCATTCAAGGAAATATTTCACCGTCTGAAGTTGAACACACATCCGCTTAAGATGCTCGCCATCGACATTATGGAGGAGATGGCCTGGGACGACTACCTCGTGAAGGTCTGCGACAGCTCATACCGTTTGAACCAGATGGAGCAGGTTGCCGAGGGCACGTTCGTGCGCAAGCAGAACGGCAAGAACTCGTTCATCCCCGACGGCGGCGGCCAGCCCGTGTTCGTCAGCGAGCGCAACTCTCTGTGGGCCCTCAACGGCGACCGCGTGAAAGTGAGCTTCATGGCGCGCCGCGAGAAGCACATGCGTGAGGCTCAGGTGATAGAAATCATACAACGTGCAAAGACGGAATTCGTAGGGCGTCTGCGCATAGACAACGACCTGGCTTACCTCATCACGCCGGAGACGACGTTCGTCAACGACATCATCATCCCGAAGGGCAAGCTGAAGGGCGGCAAGAACGGCGACAAGGCAGTGGTGAAGATTACGCAGTGGCCTGACGCCGACCATAAGAACCTCGTGGGCACCGTCACCGACGTGCTGGGGCCTGCCGGCGACAACAATGCAGAGATGAACTCCATCCTTGTGCAGTACGGACTGCCGTACACATATCCAAAGAAAGTGGAGGAGGCCGCCGACAAGATCACAGGCGAGATAACGGAGCAGGACTATGCCGAGCGTGAGGACTTCCGCGACACCTGGACCTGCACCATCGACCCCCGCGATGCCAAGGACTTTGACGACGCACTGTCATACAAGCGCCTTGACAACGGGCATCATCAGGTAGGCGTACACATTGCCGACGTCAGTCACTACGTGAAGGAAGGCGACATCATAGACAAGGAAGCCGAGAAGCGCGCAACATCAGTGTATCTTGTAGACCGCACCATTCCTATGCTGCCGGAGCGCCTGTGCAACTTCATCTGCTCACTGCGCCCGAACGAAGAGAAGCTGACCTACAGCGTCATCTTCGAGCTCGACGACAACGCCGAGGTTCTCAACTACCGCATCCGCCACTGCGTGATACGCTCCGACCGCCGCTACTGCTATGAGGAGGTGCAGCAGCTGCTCGAAGACAACGGCGTCGTTGACGGACAGGGCGAGCCGGCACCGCCTGCTCCCGCCGGCGGCTACAAGGGCGAATATGCCGACCAGCTCATAGCCCTTGACGCTCTTGCCAAGCAGTTGCGCAAGAAACGCTTCAAGAATGGTTCCGTGAAGTTCGACTCAGAGGAGCTCCACTTCGACATTGACGAGAACGGTAAGCCGACACGCTGTTATTACAAGCGCTCGCACGACGCCAACAAGCTCATAGAGGAGTTCATGCTGCTGGCCAACAAGACCGTCGCAGAATCAGTGGGCAATGTGAAGAAAGGCGTGAAAGCCAAGACGCTGCCTTACCGTATACACGACAATCCCGACCCGCAGAAGCTCGAGACGCTCAGACAGTTTATCGTGAAGTTCGGCTACAACATGAAGTCTACGTCTACCAAGGGGGCTACGGCCCGCAGCCTCAACAAGCTCATGGACGACTGCGAGAACCGTCCCGAGCAGAAGATGATACAGTCGGTGGCCTTGCGTGCCATGATGAAAGCCAAATACAGCGTTCACAACATCGGCCACTTCGGGCTGGCCTTCGACTACTACACGCATTTCACGTCGCCGATACGCCGTTACCCCGACACAATGGTACACCGTCTGCTCACTCGCTACCAGCAGGGCGGCCGCTCAGCCAATGAGAAACACTATGAGGAGCTTTGCGAGCACTGCTCAGACATGGAGCAGGTGGCACAGAACGCCGAGCGCGACTCCATTAAATACAAAATGGTTGAGTTCATGGGCGACAAGATCGGCAACAGCTACGATGCACACATCAGCGGCATAACAAGCTACGGCATATATGCCGAGATTGACGAGAACCACTGCGAGGGCATGATACCTATGCGCGACCTCAGCGGCGACTACTATGAGTTTGACGAGCGCAACTTCTGCCTCATCGGGCGCCGACATCATCACAAGTATCAGCTCGGCGACCCTATACGCATCACCGTTGCCAAGGCAAACCTCGAAAAGAAACAACTCGACTTCACACTGGCCGACGACGCTCAGCCCACACAGGAAGCAAAAGCCAGTTCGCCGGCAAAGAAAGACAGGAAAAACAATAAAGGCAGCAAAAAGAAACAATAGACATCTGTACTGTCTGCATACAGTCCTGTCATCATCACGGACAGCCCCCAGGGGCTGTCTCACGCGTAACCCTGGTCTAAGGAAAGCGAAGCGACTGCAGACCGGGGATAATACGCGCATCTTCCCCCCAGTCTGCGTTCATTGCCTCACTTAGACTGAAGCTGCGCATGAGTCAGCCTTTCCAAGGCTGATGGTTACTTTCGGCCGGCCTATATATCTTGCTGAAAAAATACGGAAGTTATTTTTTAAACTTTACCAAATACCAAATGTTTGGCAGATTTGCGGCCAGGAAATTATTTTTAGCCGTTTCTGTTACCGTTTACAACTATATTATTTGTAACTTTGCACATAACATCAATTGATTTATACGTATATACATTAATTTTATTTCTTATGTCAATACAATTAGCATTTGTGCTGTTCGTAGTAATAGCACTTGTAGGATGGGGTATCTGTGAACTGAAGGGAAAGATGACCTTCACACACTCAGAGATTGAAAAGAAAGAGGCTGAGGAGATTGCCGAGCAGCAGAAGGCCGACGGCTACCACGAGAAGAACCTCCACGACTTGCTGAAGAACAACAGCACCAAGGGCTACAACGCCGTTGGATAACACAGAAAGCTACAGCTACATGACAGAACAAGCACAACAGCAACCATTACTTATATATAACACGCTGACCCGCCGCAAGGAGCTCTTCAAGCCGCTGCACGCTCCTTTCGTGGGTATGTACGTGTGCGGACCTACCGTCTACGGCGACGCCCATCTGGGCCACGCACGTCCAGCCATCACCTTCGACATCCTGTTCCGCTATCTCAAGCATCTCGGCTACAAGGTGCGCTATGTCAGGAACATTACCGACGTAGGCCATCTGGAGCACGACGCCGACGAGGGCGACGACAAGATAGAGAAGAAGGCACGCCTCGAGCAGCTTGAGCCTATGGAGATAGCGCAGTATTACACCAACCGCTACCATAAGGCCATGGACGCCCTCAACGTGCTGCCGCCGTCAATAGAGCCGCACGCCACCGGACATATCATAGAGCAGGAACAGCTCGTGAAGCAGATTCTTGACAACGGATATGCATACATCAGCAACGGCTCGGTGTATTTCGACATCGAGAAATATAACAAAGACCATAAGTACGGCATATTGTCGGGCCGCAACCTGACAGACATCATAAACAACTCGCGGCAGCTGAACGGAGTGGGCGAGAAGAAGAACCAGGCCGACTTCGCACTGTGGAAGAAGGCTACGCCGGAGCATATCATGCGGTGGCCGAGCCCGTGGGGCGACGGCTATCCGGGCTGGCACTGCGAGTGCACGGCCATGGGCAGGAAGTACCTCGGCAGCCACTTCGACATCCACGGCGGAGGCATGGACCTTATCTTCCCGCATCATGAGTGCGAGATAGCACAGGCCGTGGCCTCACAGGGCGACCAGATGGTTCACTACTGGATGCACAACAACATGATAACCATCAACGGACAGAAGATGGGCAAGTCGCTCGGCAATTTCATCACACTTGATGAGTTCTTCACCGGCTCTCACAAGAGCCTCGACCAGGCCTACTCACCTATGACAATCCGCTTTTTCATTCTCAACGCCCACTACCGCGGCACCGTCGACTTCTCCAACGACGCACTGAAGGCTGCCGAAAAGGGATATGCCCGCCTCATGGACTGTATGGAAAAAGTGAAAGCCCTGCAGGCTGCCAAGACCTCTGACGCCGACACGGCCAAGTTCGTTGCAGAACTGCCGCAGCGCTGCTACGACGCCATGAACGACGACTTGCAGACACCGCTGGTAATCAGCTATCTCTTCGAGGCATGCCACCTCGTAAACAGCATCGCCGACCACAAGGCCGCTATCTCTGTCGACGACCTTAAGAAGCTACAGGACACACTGAAACTCTTCGCCTTCGACATTCTCGGTCTGAAAGACGAGAAAGGTGCCAGCAACGCCGCACGCGAGGAGGCTTACGGAAAAGTGGTCGACATGGTTCTTGACCTGCGTGCCAAGGCCAAGGCTGCGAAAGACTGGGCCACCAGCGACCGCATACGCGACGAGCTCACACAGGACGGCTTCGAGGTGAAAGACACCAAGGACGGAGCCACATGGAAGCTTAACAGATAAGCGCTTCAGGAGGTTACATCTGACGAGCCTTCTCAGTGCTGCCCATATTGTGATGCTTTATCCAGTTTTTATTGGACTTAGCTAACATAAAAGGCCGCCTCTATGCTGATTTTTTATATGAATCGAGTAGGAGGAAAACGAAGCAGTTTTCTTCCTACTTTCGTTTTCCGACC
>OMUH01000008.1 GCA_900314195.1 uncultured Prevotella sp. | reverse complement strand
CGGTCTGCGGTTGCTGCGCTTCCCTTAGACCTGGGTTATTGATGAGTCAGCCCCTCCGGGGCTGTGGGTTTGTGCGGGACTGTGCTTATCCCCGGTCTGCGGTCGCTGCGCTTCCCTTAGACCTGGGTTATTGATGAGTCAGCCCCTTTGGGGCTATGGATTTGTGTAGGCTGTGTTCATCCCCGGTCTGCGGTTGCTGCGCTTCCCTTAGACCTGGGTTATTGATGAGTCAGCCCCTTTGGGGCTATGGATTTGTGTAGGCTGTGTTCATCCCCGGTCTGCGGTTGCTGCGCTTCCCTTAGACCTGGGTTATTGATGAGTCAGCCCCTTTGGGGCTATGGATTTGTGTAGGCTGTGTTCATCCCCGGTCTGCGGTTGCTGCGCTTCCCTTAGACCTGGGTTATTGATGAGTCAGCCCCTTTGGGGCTATGGATTTGTGTAGGCTGTGTTCATCCCCGGTCTGCGGTTGCTGCGCTTCCCTTAGACCTGGGTTATTGATGAGTCAGCCCCTTTGGGGCTATGGATTTGTGTAGGCTGTGTTCATCCCCGGTCTGCGGTTGCTGCGCTTCCCTTAGACCTGGGTTATTGATGAGTCAGCCCCTCCGGTGCTGTGGATAGGTGTGCTTGCTGGCGGTCGGTTTGTGTGTCTCACGATAATGGTTGAACCGACGTGGCGGCCGCGTTATGCATGTGTACAATTCCTTGTTGAAATATGGAAAAATGCGGGAGTTGATTTCCGCAGAATATCAAGCGTGTATTGAATGAAAATAAAAGTTTGAAAAAAATCCAATTTTTTGTTTGCTGCTTGATAAAAATGAACTATATTTGCAGCATGGTTTGTAATTATTACAAATTTCTGCTGCTTTTTTCATGATTGCGGCCCGTTATGGGACAGCCCCGTAACGGGCCGGATAAAACTCTTGCAAACAGATTGTCAGAGTGCATCTGGAAAACAGCAGATGAAGGATACCGCTATACATATTATACAAAAACAGTTTACAGGAAAATCAACATACAGCAAAAGCTGTATGGCTGTGTGAGGAAGGGAATGCGGCACAGATTTCTAATATGACAGCTCTTAATTTACAGCCAGTGGCTGTATGATATCAGAAAACTTAATCAGCAAGTTATATACAAGAACATTAATATAAACAATTTATTTAAGAACATCATGAAAAAGTATGTATGCGACGTATGCGGATACGTCTATGATCCCGAAGTGGGCGACCCTGAGAACGGTATAGAGCCGGGAACGGCTTTCGAAGATATTCCCGACACTTGGACATGCCCGGTGTGCGGCGTGGGCAAGGAAGATTTTAAGCCTGCGGAGGAATAAGAATGAAGAAGATTACGGACATGGTGTCGTGGGTAGGAAAGATAGACTGGGAGCTGAAGCATTTCCACGGCGACGAGCTGTCTACCCACCGTGGGTCGAGTTATAACTCATATCTCATCCGCGACAAGAAAACGGTGCTCATAGACACCGTGTGGGGACCGTATGACAGCGAGTTCGTGTCGCGTCTGAAAGAGAGCGTAGACCTGAATGACATTGACTATATCGTTATGAACCATAACGAGAACGATCATTCCGGTGCGCTGCCGGCCCTTATGCGTGAGATTCCCGACACGCCGATATACTGCACCAAGAAAGGTGAGGAGATTCTGCGCGGCCTTTATCATCAGAACTGGCACTTTGTAAACGTGAAGACCGGTGATACGCTGAACATCGGCGACAACACGCTGACGTTCATAGAATGCCCGATGTGCCATTGGCCCGACACCATGGTCACATACGCCGACAACGAGCAGATACTGTTCTCGAACGATGTGTTCGGACAGCATTATGCCGCCGAGAGCCTGTATGACGATACGGTAAATATAGAAGACGTGTTCAATGAGGCTGAGAAGTATTATGCCAACATATTGAATATCTACAACCGCAACGTGAAGCGCAAGGTTGACGAGATTGTGGGCATGAACCTGCCGCTGAAGATGATAGCTCCGTCGCACGGCATTATATGGCGCAGCCATATAGCTGACATCATAGCCCGCTATCAGCAGTGGGACAGCGATTATCAGCGCAACCAGATAACGATTATCTATGACACCATGTGGCAGTCGACACGCCGTATGGCTGAGGCTGTTGCCGACGGCATACGTGCGAAAGATGCGTCTGTGCGCGTGGTGCTGATGAACGCCGTTAAGGACGACAAGAACGACATCTTGCTTGAGGTGTTCCGCTCCAAGGCTGTTGCCATTGGCTCGCCTACCGTCAACATGGGCATGACCTACGCCATTGCCGGCATTCTGGAGCTTATCCACGGCATGAAGTTCAAGGGCAAGAAAGGCGCCGTGTTCGGCTCGATAGGCTGGGGCGGAGGCGGCGAGAAACGCATGCAGCAGCGCCTTGAAGACGCAGGATTTGAAATATGTGCTGCTCCGCTGAGCATTAAGTGGGCACCCGACAGCGATGCCTATGAGAAATGTCGTGAATGGGGCGCGCAGCTTGTGTAAGAACTCGCATAAAGACTTGTAAAAAGGATTGTACGGTATAATAAAAAACGCGTCGGAAGAGAAGCTGTTTTTCTCTCCGGCGCGTTTTATTATTTGCAACCAGCTGTGTCTTTTTACTGCATAGCAATGTTTAAAAAATGTCTTCTTTTAAATGAACTTTTTATTTTTCAGTGGCTATATGCTCAAACAAATCATACCATTGGCGGGTAATCTTATCTGGCTCAAACTCTTCTGCCATTTCCTTTGCCGCAGTGCCCATTTGCCTTCTTTTATCTTCGTCGGCCGTCAGCTGCATGATGGCCTCGGCGAGCTTGTCGGTGTCGCCGGCCGGCGACACGAGAAAGCCGTTCTGTCCGCTGTTGATAATCTCGGAAGGACCCTGCTCGCAGTCAAAGGCTACGAGCGGCAGGCCGCAGGCGGCAGCCTCGACAAGCACCAGGCCAAAGCCCTCATAGCGTGAGCTCATGATCATGAGAGAATGTTTGGAATATGCCCCGGCCATGTTGCTGATATTGCCTGGAAAGCTTACCTTGCCTGACAGGTGGAGTGCGGCGGCAAGCTGTTCGAGCTTTTCCCTTTCAGGACCGTCGCCGCAGATGTCGAGCTGCCAGTCAGGATATTTTCTAGCAACAATGCTCCATGCCTTTATAAGAATGTCGAATCCTTTCTGCCAGTCGAGGCGCCCCACGGCAACGGCTCTTTCCGCAGAGTAGTCTTCCACCGGCAGCGGGGTGATGGTAACCGGATTGTGAATGCACGTCACGTTGCGTACATAATGCTGCCATGTCGCGCGGTCGTGTTCGGTAAGTACTACCATTGCGTCATAGCGGCGTGCGGCGCGGATGCGTCTCAGGCGTTTCAGACAGCCTATGAGCGTGTTGGCAATTTTCAGAGGAGTAATAGAATGGGCGCACATCATGTCATAGTTCCATGCGAAGTGGAACCAGAAAATCTTCTTTGAGCCGTCTTTTATGTCGGGCAGGAAAAACATTTCAAGGCTGCCGAGCGATACAGCTGTGTCCTGCCGGTTTGCGGTGAGCCATTCGGAAAGCCGTTTCCTGTATTCCTCTTTTATCTCAGCCGGCTTAGGAAAGTCGCCGCGTTTAATGCCGAGGTCATGGCGGTGCACGCCGGCGGCAAAGGCAAAATGGTCAGGGCGGTCTTCGTTAAACGCTGTTACGACGCTCACGTCATACTTGTCAGACAAGGCGTTTGCCGTAAAAGAGAGCATGCGCTCCATGCCGCCGCCGTTCCATGATGATTCAATTATAAAAGCTATTTTCATGTTCTGTGTGTATGTCCCCAGCTGACACCGGATTCAGTCAATTAAATAAGGTTAAGATATTTCTCGAGCGGAATGCCGCGGTTCTTGTCGGCATTGTCTTTGTTGGCATCGATGAGCCTGTAAACGGCATCCATTGCTTTGCGCGTGGCTTTCTGAAGCACCTCGCCGTCGAGCAGATGGCCGATTAGAACGGCCGAGAAAATATCGCCTGTGCCGGGAAAGTGAACGGGTATCTCGGTGTAAGGCAGCATGAAGAATGTGTCAGCCGTATGGTCATAGCCGACTACCGACGGCTGTCCGTCAACGTTTATACTCGTTATCAGTGCTGAGCGTGTGCCGAGCTTTCTCAGATGGCAGAGCAGCGAGCGTGCCTCGTCGCGGCTGACGCCCCCCGCATTGTATTCGCGTCCGGTAAGATAGCAGGCCTCGGTGTAGTTGGGATAGCAGAGCAGGGCCACGCCGAGCATCTCGCGCATGCTTTTTATGGTGGCCGGCGTCACGCCGTTGTACAGCTTCCCTTCGTCGCCCATGATAGGGTCTACGAACACCAGCGTGCCGCCGCCGGCCTGCTCCCTGCACCATGACGACACGATGTCAGCCTGTCGCTCGCTTGCTATGAACCCTGTAGCGATGGCGTCGAACTTGAATCCGAGGCGTTTCCAGACGGGAAAGACACCGCGTATGTAATCGGTGGTGTCGAGAATGTTGAAGTCGCCGTAGTCAAGGGTGTTCGACACAAGCGCCGTCGGGAGATTGTAGGTGGGGTGGCCCATGTATGACAGAATGGGCAGCATGGCGGCTGTGGCCACTTTGCCGTAGCCGGCCATGTCGTTTATAAGAAGAATTTGTTTGCTGTTCATGATGTTATTTTGCCGCAAAGTTACAAAAGAGCATGAATTTATTTGCTATCTTTGCAAAGAAATATTCATTTATTGATGTCATAAAGGGCTTTTGCAACTGCGTAAAACAAATCATTGAATATGACTTTTTCCATTAAACGTATAATATTATTCCAGGTCATGCTTGCCGTGCTGCTTCCTGCTGGCGCGCGTATAGACCGCCGTGCCGTTGTGGCCCGGCATAATCCGCATGTCACGAAGGTTGACACGCTGGCTTCTCTTACCGTTGGCAACGGACGCTTTGCCGCTACTGTTGACGCAACGGGACTGCAGACATTTCCTGAGCTTTATTCAAACGGCATACCGCTGACGACGATGAGCGCATGGGGATGGCATTATTCGCCGAATCCTGACGGGCTGCGCCCGTCGCAGACGCTGGCACCGCGTGACTTCGGACGGCAGCACGGCAGTGAGCTCTATGCCCTTCAGACGGGCGGCGGAGCGCAGCAGGCGGCAGCCGCTGATTATTTCCGTGCCAACCCTCATCGTCTTAATCTCGCATGTATTGGCCTTAACATCAGCAATCCGTCACTTGTTGATTCTGTAGACGAACATCTCGACATGTGGACCGGTAAGGTTGACAGCCGTTTCAAATACGGCAGCAATCATCTGCATGTCGAGACGGTGTGCGACTACAGCAATGACCTGCTGGCCTCGCGCGTCAGCGGCGACATGAGCGGTGTGGGCATCCGCATACGCGTGCCGTGGCCTACGGCGCAGCACGCCGATGATGCCAGCGACTGGAAGAATGCCGGAAAGGTGCGCATAAGCGGTATTCAGGATATATACGGGCAGGGCACGGCGCAGTTTCTCGTTGTCATCGGCAGCACGCGCTATGTCATGCAGCTTGCGTGGACAGGCCGTGCCGAGCTGTCGTCGCGCGGACAGACCATCTTGCTGACAAGTCATGGCACGCAGCTTGATTTCTACTGCCGGTTCCTGCCGTTTGCCGATGATAATGACACCATCGGGGCTTTCTATCCCGTTCCGTTCTCAGATATTGCCATGAGCTCTGCCGGACATTGGGCTGACTGGTGGTCGCGCGGCGGATTTGTTGATTTCAGCGGCACTGCCGATGCACGTGCCGCAGAACTGGAGCGCCGCGTTATCCTCAGCCAGTATCTGATGGGCACGCAGGAAGACAACAGTATGCCTCCGCAGGAGACGGGGCTTACATACAACAGCTGGTTTGGCAAGTTTCATCTTGAAATGGTGTGGTGGCATCAGGCATGGCTCGGACTGTGGGGCTATGATGATGTTCTCGACCGCACGCTCGACTGGTATCACACGGCTCTGCCGAAGGCACGGGCCATAGCGCGCCGCCAGCATTTTGCCGGTTGCAGGTGGATGAAGATGACCGATCCGACTGCTGTTGAGGCACCCAGCAATGTGGGCAGTCTGCTTATCTGGCAGCAGCCGCATCCCATATATCTTGCCGAACTGCTGTACAGGGCGGCGGCAACACCGGGAGACAGTAGTCGCGGCGACAGCATTCCGTCATACCGCCAGCAGCAGGTGCTGCGCAAATATGCCGATATCGTAGAGCTGACGGCTGAGTTCATGGCTGATTTCGCTGAATATGATTCCGTTCATTCGCGTTATGTGCTCCGCGGCTGCATCCCGGCGCAGGAAACGCTGAAGGCTGACTCAATGCTTAACCCGCCGCTTGAGCTTGCCGAATGGCTTGAAGCACTGAAGATCGCGCGTCAGTGGCGGGTGCGCATGGGTGCCAGGACCGTAGCAAAATGGGATGACATCATCTCGCGCCTGTCGCCGCTGAAGGCTGGCAGCAACGGCCTTTATCTTGCTGCTGAACCGGCCGCTGACACATATACGGATATACGGCTGACGAGTGACCATCCGGCCGTGCTCGGCGCTTTCGGCATGATGCCGCAGAGCCGCCTTGTTGACAATGCCGTGATGCGCCGTACGCTCTCATGGATACAGCACAACTGGCACTGGAACACGGCGTGGGGCTGGGACTTCCCGATGATGGCCATGACGTGCGCGCGTCTTGGCATGCCGTCTGACGCTGTCGACGCCTTGCTCATGAACGAGCCTAAGAACACATATCTTTCAAACGGACATAACTGGCAGTCAAACCGTCTGCGGGCTTATCTGCCCGGCAACGGCGGACTGCTCATGGCGGTCGGCATGATGGCTGCCGGCTGGGACGGCAGCGCCGGGCGGTGTCCCGGCTTCCCGTCCGACTGGCATGTGCAGTATGAGGGTATTCTGCCTATGCCGTAACGCAAGTGGTTAAAAATATTCAGAAGCCGTATTCGGCTTTTATCTGTGTTGGTGTAACAGACCTTATTCCGTCGGGAGCAAGCTCGAAAATATCATCAGCCATGCGCACGGCCAGCTCCAGGTCGTGCGTGCTCATTATGATGCACTTTCCGAGCTCGCGGGCCAGTCTGGTCATAAGGCTCATAAGGTCACGCCGTCCCGGATAGTCGAGAAAAGCTGTCGGCTCGTCGAGAAGCATTATCTGTGTCTGCTGCGCTATGGCCTTGGCAATCATTACGCGCTGCCGTTCGCCGTCGCTGAGCTCGCTGATGGGGCGCGCAGCCATATTGGCAGTGCCGGTCAGCTGCATGGCATTGCCGACGATTCTCTTGTCGTTGTCAGACAGCGTGCCCCAGAAACCGGTGTAGGGTGAGCGGCCGAGGGCTACCACCTCGCCGGCCGTCAGTGCGCCGGCCGACGGCTGGTGTGTCAGCACCACAGCTACGGTCTGAGCCAGCTCGCCGGCAGAACAGCTGCCAACAGAACGGCCGGCAATGGTTATGCTGCCTGCCAGCGGCGGCTGAAATCCGGCTATGGTGCGCAGCAGCGTTGACTTGCCGGTGCCGTTGCGCCCGATGAGGCATGTAAGCCGGCCGCTTTTGAATTCAGCGGTCAGTGCGGAGCATATCTCCTTTTTCCTTTTTCCTTTAGAATATCCTGTTGTAACATTGTCAAGGCGTATGGCATAGCCGGTTGCGCCGTTGCCCTCTATTGTCATAATTATGAAGTTTTCCTGCAAAGTTAGGAAAACATATCAAGTAAGCATGTTCAAAGCAAAAAAAATGTTGCTGTCTGTGCGCCTTTACCCTCTTGTTTTTATTAACTTTGCATGTGCTTTTCAGAAGAGAGAATTATTTCCAATAATAAAAGAATTATGTTCCAGCAAGAGTCACCCATACAGTCGCTGCTGCGCCAGAAGCAGCTGTTAAAGCTTGAGCACGACGCAGAGAAAGAGCAGTATCGCCGCCAGACAGAGGCCTCGGGCCTTCGCCGCGGCATCAAGCGCGGCGACGTGTGGTGTCCGCTGTCGGTGGGCCGCAGCTATTACAACTCGCTGAACCAGCTTGTTGTTGAGGTAATGCGGCAGGACGATACAGATATAGAGCATAATTTCGAGTACGGGCGGCCGGTAGTGTTCTTCCGCATCAGTGCCGGCAGCGTGTCAGCCGGTTCAGATGGCAAGTCGTCTGACGGCGTGAGGAATGCCGGCAAAAACAAAGAGAAAGAGAAAATTACCTATCTGTCTTTTACCGGCACCGTCAGCTATGCCGACAGCACCCGCATGGTTGTCGTCGTGCCCGATGCCGCCGCAGTGGCCAGTCTTCACGACGGCGACGGCGAGCTTGGCGTTCAGCTCTTCTTTGACGAGACAAGCTACAGAGCCATGAATGATGCGCTCGACCGCGTTATCAATGCCAAGGGCACGCGGCTAGCCTATCTTCGTGACCTCTTTTACAGCCGCATGCCCGCAGCCCGTTTCAGCTTTGAGCCCATGCGCTTTCCGTGGCTGAATGCCTCGCAGGAGAAGGCCGTCAACGAGGTGCTGCGTGCCAAGGACGTGGCCGTCGTGCACGGTCCTCCCGGCACGGGCAAGACCACTACACTCGTAGAGGCTATCAACGAGACGCTGATGCGCGAGAGCCAGGTGCTGGTGTGCGCACAGAGCAACATGGCCGTTGACTGGATAAGTGAGAAGCTTGCCGACCGCGGCATCAGTGTGCTGCGCATAGGCAATCCGTCGAGGGTCACAGACAAGATGCTGTCATTTACCTACGAGCGGCGATTTGAAAGTCATCCCGACTATCCGCAGCTGTGGGCCATGCGCAAGGCAATCAGAGAAATGCGCTCCAGACGCCGCGGTGCCACTGAGCAGATGCATCAGAAGCTTGACCGCCTCCGCTCGCGTGCCGGAGCCCTTGAGATAAAAATCAATTCAGACCTCTTCGGCGAGGCGCGTGTCATAGCCTGCACCCTTGTCGGTGCCGCGAGCCGTCTGCTTGACGGCCGCAAGTTTGCCACGCTGTTCATTGACGAGGCCGCGCAGGCCCTTGAGGCCGCCTGCTGGATACCGATGCGGCGCTGCGCCCGCGTGGTGCTCGCCGGCGACCACTGTCAGCTGCCGCCAACGGTGAAGAGCTTTGAGGCCATGAAAGGCGGCCTCGCACGCACGCTGATGGAACGCATTGTGGCAAACAAGCCGGAGGTGGTCACGCTGCTTACCATGCAGTATCGCATGAACGAGCGCATAATGCACTTCTCAAGCGAATGGTTCTACGGCGGACGGGTGGAAACAGCACCGGAAGCGCGCCACCGCGGCATTCTCGACTATGACAACCCCATTGACTGGATAGACACTGACGGCATGAACATTGAAGCTGCCGACGGAAATGCAGATGACGGCGGCGTTGCGACGGCAGCGGTCGGCGAAGACTTCCGTGAGCAGTTTATCGGCGGTACATTCGGACGTGTCAATAAGGGTGAGGCCGTGCTGACCATGCGCGTGCTGCGAAGCTACATGGAGAAGATTGGCCGTCAGCGGGCTCTTGACGAGAGCATTGACGTTGGCGTTATCTCTCCTTACCGTGCGCAGGTGCAGCATCTGCGGCAGCTCGTGAAGCGCGATGAGACGCTGCGTCCACTGCGCCATCTGATAACCGTCAACACCGTCGACGGCTTCCAGGGACAGGAGCGTGACATCATAATAATCTCAATGGTGCGCAGCAACGCCGGCGGGGAGATAGGCTTCCTCAGCGACCTCAGGCGCATGAACGTAGCCATGACGCGTGCCCGCATGAAGCTCATCATTCTCGGCAGCCGGTCAACGCTGACGCGTCATGCCTTCTATGCACGCCTGTGGGATTACGTGCAGTCATGCCGGGCTGACGGCAGCGCACAGGCACATGAAGATAACGGTGGTGAAATCATTGCCGGCGATGAGGCCGGAAACGAATGACAGGATAGCAGAAACAGAAAAAAAACATGAAAGGGTTAAAGAAAAATATAAAGAAGACTATTCTCGACAGATGGCATTCGCTGCTGCTCTGCATGCTGGCTGTCGTGGCTGTAGCCCTGACAGTGTGGAACCTTCTGCCGCAGGACAAGAACGACCGCAGCCGTGCCATGGCGGTGGTGATGCGCTACGGCTACACGCAGTTGCTTGCCGACGGCAAGGATGTCATTAATATATGGCCCGACACGGTCTATTCAACCGCTGCGTGGGTCAACCATGTTGACTACGTGCCGTCGTCGTTCGGCCTGCTGATGACCGGCTCATACAAAGAAAAGAAACAGCATGAATACACAGCTCAGGAGCTGCGCCGTTTGCTCGAGACGAGCACAGATTCTATCCGGCATCGTCTTGACTCGCTGCGGCAGGTAGATGACGACCTGCGCTATTACGTGCGTGTGCACAGCGTGATGGAGACGGGGTTCTCGTTCGTGACGGCTTACTCGTCGCAGGTGGAGAGGAGCATCGACTCGCTGCAGCAGAAGCTCAAGGCTCTTGAGAGCATCGGCAAGACGCAGAAGCTGAGCATCAGACGGCAAAACCATTATGTTGTTTATTTCTACAACGATTCAAACAAGCTCGACTACCGCGGCTGTCATCCTACAAGGGCAAGCAGCGACGGCCGGTATCTGTTCTATCAGACAGACAACGTGCGCACGCCGTCGGGCACGTTGGTGCTCAAACGCAAGAAATATTTCCACGAGCTTACCGATGTCAGCTTTGTGTCTCTCTACGGTGCCATTGCCCAGAAGGCAGTGCTGCGCCGCAATCCAGCATTTTATGACCTGCCTCACCGCCGTGGCGTCACTGACGACAAAGGAGTGTTCCGCAGCATAGGCAGCTATCTTGTATCAGGACACTACAATGCCGACACCCTTGTAGGCGGCACCCGTATTGACAGTGCGGGAGGTGTTTACATCGGCGACATGGACAGACGCGGGCACGCTCACGGTGCCGGCAGCTATTACAGCCGTGATGCCGGCTATTACGGCGGCTTCTGGAAAGACAACATGCGCTCCGGCTTCGGCTTTTCGATAGCGCCGGGCAAGCATTTCCGTGCCGGCGAGTGGAAAGACGACCGTTATCACGGCGAGAAGGTGACATACAACCCCAACCGTATTTACGGTATCGATGTCAGCCGCTACCAGCACATCGTCTACCGTAAGGTGACGGAGACGGTGCGTGTGCGCCGCGGACGCCGGCGCCACCGCCGCTGGGTGCGCGTGAAGCGTACGCGCGTGAAGGAGTTTCACTATAACTTCGACTGGGACGACGTGCGCATAACCTCACTCGGCTCAATGACGCGGAAGAACATAGAAGGAAAAGTGGACTATAAGATAACCTTTGCATACGTAAAGGCCACAGAGGGCAGCTCGCTATATAACACATATTATAAATATGACTACGAACATGCGCGCAAGGCAGGCATACGTGTAGGCACATACCATTTCCTGTCAACCACATCGCCGGCCAGCAGCCAGGCGTGGTTCTTCCTCAAGAAGGGCATCTTCCGCAAGGGCGACTTCCCTCCAGTGCTCGACGTGGAGCCGTCTCGCGAGCAGATACGCAAGATGGGCGGTACGCACGTGCTCTTTGAGAAGATGCGCACATGGCTGAAGATTGTTGAAAAGGAAACGGGTGTCAAGCCGGTGCTGTATGTCAGCCAGAAGTTTGTAGACCGCTATCTGTCTGGGGCGCCCGACCTGAAGCGTGATTATCAGGTTTGGATAGCGCGCTACGGCGAATATAAGCCCGACATCAGGCTGGCATGGTGGCAGCTGGCCCCTGACGGCCGCGTGAAGGGCATACGCGTGCCGGTAGACATCAGCGTGTTCAACGGTTACAACTCAGAGTATGCCAATTTCGTCAGAAACTACTGCATTCAGAAGTGATTTGGATGTTTTTTCAAAGCGGTGGGTTGAAGGGTAACAGGCCTTCGCGCCATTCAGCCCGCGGCGCTGCCGGATTGCTCACGGAGAGTCCCATGAGCCGTATGGGGTGTGCGCTGTCGTAGCTGACGCCGGCAAGCAGTTTCTTCGCTATTGGCAGAATGGCGTTCTTCGTGTTCAGCACAGTACGGCTTGACGCGCTGCGCGTTATCTGCGTGAAGTCGCCGTATTTGATTTTCAGCGTCAGCGTGTGTCCTGTGAAGCCGTCGGCGTCAAGGCGCCTGACGAGCTCGAGCACGGTGTGGTAGAGCTCAATGATGACAGCCGAGGGCAGGCTTATGTCAGTGTCGAAGGTGCGCTCGCAGCCCACGGATTTTCGTATGCGCACTGGCGTTACGGGGCGGTTGTCGATGCCGCGCGCAAAGTTATAGAACGTGTTGCCCTGCTTGCCGAACACCTCGGTGAGATGTTGCAGCGAGCACTGCCTGAGCTGCAATCCGTTGAATATGCCCATTCTGTGCATCGTGTCAAGAGTCTTCGGGCCGACACCCCACATCTTCTCTACCGGCAGAGAGGCAATGAAGCCAAGGGCCTTTTTCGGATGAATGACAAACAGTCCGTCGGGCTTGCGGTAATCAGACGCTATCTTTGCCAGAAACTTGTTGTAGCTGACGCCGGCCGATGCAGTCAGCCGCAGTCGCGAGCGTATTTTTTCCTTTATTTCTTTTGCAATGTCTGTTGCAAGTGCAATGCCGGGCTTGTTCTCCGTAACGTCAAGAAATGCCTCGTCAATAGACACCGGCTCTATAAGGTCGGTATATTCCTTGAATATGGCGTGTATCTCGGCCGACACTTCACCATAATAATGATGACGGCTCTCGACGATGATGAGCTGCGGACAAAGTCTCTTGGCCACAGACACGGCCTGCGCAGAGTGAACGCCGTAGCGGCGCGCCTCATAGCTTGCCGTGGCCACGACGCCGCGAGAGCCGTCGAAGCCTACGGCAATGGGCTTGCCACGCAGCTCAGGGTGGTCGCGCTGCTCGATGCTCGCGAAAAACGCGTCCATGTCTATGTGAAGAATCTTGCGGTATTGCATGCTTGCTTTTTTGTTATTTGCAAAAGTAACTAATTTGTTCGCTGTGTGAAACTGAATGAAAGATAAATTGCCTAACTGTTATAATTACTACTTCGATTTTTATTCTTACTAATTTAAGAAAAAATATAGAAATAATACATCTTTTTTTTTCACAATAATAACTTTTAGGTATTTGATTATAAAAAAAATACAATTACCTTTGTAAGCGTTAATTCAAGATAACAAACAATAATTATTTTTTTTAAATCATGAATATCAGAAGATCAGTCGTTGCGATTGCATTCTTGCTTGCCATGGGCTTGACGTCGGCCTCTGCTGCCGAATATCTCACGGTTAGTGATGCCAACGGCAACAAGACAAGCTTCGCGTTAAGCGAGAAACCAACAGTGACATTCAGTTCGGAAAACATCATTCTTACGGCCGGTGACCAGACCGTAGAGTATCCGCTGACAGAGTATCGTTCGTTCACCTTCACCAATGACAATGAGACAACAGCTATCGGCCAGGTAGAGACAGCTGCGGGCAGCAATGCCGTTTTCTCTTTTGCCAACGGCATTCACGGCGAAGGACTTGAGGCCGGCAGCCGTGTGGTTGTTTACAATCTCGGCGGGCAGACAGTAGGCTCTGCAAAGGTATCTGCCGACGGCTCGCTCGATATTCAGCTCGATGCGGCAGGCGTTTATGTCGTAAAGACATCTGCAAAGTCGTTCAAATTCATTAAAAAGTAATTTTCCTACTAATACCGGCAGAAATGCCGTTTTCAAAACAAATTTTAAAAAGAATATTATACCATGAAAAAGTTTTTTACTTTAATCGCAATAGCTTTCACAGCAATCACGGCCGCTCAGGCTCAGACCGTAACCATCAATAAGGTTGACGGCACTAAAGAAGTTCTTAGACTCTCTGACGTGCAGAGCATAGAGTATTCTCCGGCTGAGGCATCTCTCTCAGAACAGATTGCCGGCGTTTATGAGGGCGTTGACACAATGTCGTTCGACGTGATGCCCGGCGTACAGCCATATACAGTGCCCGGAAATATAGACTCTGTTGTTATCCGTTCTACAGGTGACAATACCGTAAGCCTTCAGTTCACGTCAGTTATGACACATACTATTCTTGACACAAGATATGCTTGCGTGAAGGGCTTGCTCACACATATCACCCTGACAGACAACGGCGACAACATTACTCTGTCTAACAAGCAGGCCGACGGCACACAGCCTGACAGCGTGCAGGCTTCTATGAGCGGTCCTGTTACTGATGCCACAAAGAGCTATGCAGCTACTCTGACGGGCACTATCAACAAGGCAACTCACGAAGGCACTTTTCATATTGACACGCGGTTCGGTAATATTGGTTCCGTTCACTTCGTGTTCACTCCGAAGACCTTCAAGGCTGAATAAGAATAAAGAAAGCACTTAATTTTCCAACATCCCATAATAAGAAATATAATGTTTAGACTACTAAGACTTTTTACAGGCTGTGCGGCAATTCTTTGCCTCATGGCCTGTAATGGTATTTTCGACGATGTATATGACGACCCTGTCAGCGAGGAAGTGAAACCCGTCGAAGGAGAACTGTTTATAGATGCGAGCAGCTGGACGGCATGGTATTATGTCTCATTCGACTCCTTGCAGCAGTATATTGAAAAGGGTGACACGGCAGGACTCATATATGCCCAGACGCATTTCACGCCCTACACTATAGAGCTCGACTCTACAGGTACGGGCGACGCCACCGTGCAGGCTCCCGGCATTTACACCTATTGGTTTGACGTGTTCGGCAAGGGCATGAGCAATTATCAGCTGCGTTCCTACCGCACCACGAAGCCGCAGGCAGAGCCGGCAGAGTGGGACATTGCCTTCCACCGCCAGAACGTGCGCACCAACGGCGCCACGGTGCTGGAGACCAACTATACCTCGTTTGACGAGCTGCCGGCAAGCAGCGCCATGTTCACCGGCGCCACGTTCACCGGCGATGAGTGGAGCGAGCGCGACGTGTGGGCCGACTCCAGGAAAATGCTGCTCGGCCTCATGGGCTGCCAGGGCATAAACATAAACAAGCCGCTGTCGTCGATGCTGCAGTTTAACTTTCCGCCGTCGTATGTCCTCAACAACCACATCTTCCTCGTGAAGCTGAAGAACGGCAACATGGCAGCCATGCAGCTTGTCAACTACATGAATGCGGCCGGACAGACATGCCGGCTGACGATTAACTACAAGTATCCTTATTAAAACCACGACTGACAATGAGAAAAACATTAATACCTTTGTTCCTGGCCGTACCGGCATGTCTGTGCGCCCAGAGCTACAGCGGTCGTTCTGCGGCTGACTCCATATATAAGTCGCTGGATATTGACCAGGTGGTCATTACGGGTACGCGTACGCCGAAGCTGTTGTCAAAGTCGCCGGTGCAGACTGAGGTTATAAGCCGCCGGCAGATAGAGATGACCGATGCCACCGACCTCAAGGACCTGCTGCAGCAGACCATCCCTGGCATCGAGTTCAGCTATGCCGGTAACCAGCAAGTGCACATGAACTTCAACGGATTCGGCGGGCAGAGCATGCTCGTGCTCGTTGACGGTGAGCGCCTTGCCGGCGAGACCATGGACGACGTCGACTTCAGCCGTCTGCTGATGAACAACGTCGACCATATTGAAATTGTGCGCGGAGCAGCATCGGCCGTCTACGGCAGCAATGCCAACGGCGGCGTTATCAATATCATCACACGCCGGAAGGCAAAGAAGTTCGGGCTGAACGTCAACGGCCGCATCGCACGCCACAACAGTCAGCGCTACGGCATTGACCTGGAGAACGGCGGAAAACGATGGGGCAACATGCTGACGGCTGCCCGCACGTCGCAGGACAACTACAACGTGCACAGTGCCGATGCTCCTGTCAGCCGTGTCATCTCTACCATATACGGTGACAAGACGTGGAACTTCCAGGATAAGGTTTACTGGACGCCGACAGACCGTCTGCGTCTGTCGGGCCGCGCCGGCTATTTCTTCCGTGAGATGAAACGCACGCCGACGGCCCCCGAGAGATACCGCGACTTCAGTGGCGGGCTGCGTGCGCAGTGGGACATGCAGAAGGCCGGAAATATAAACCTGGCTTACAGCTACGACCAGTATGACAAGTCAGACTATCAGACCATCACAAAGCTTGACATCCGTGACTACAGCAACGTGCAGAACACCTTCAAGCTGCTCTATACGCTCAGCGTAGGCGACAAGGGCGACGTGCTGTCGGCCGGCGCTGACTATATGCACGACTATTTGTACAATAACAAGCTGACGGGACTGACGCGTAAGCAGGATTCTTTTGACGCCTTCGCACAGTACGACTGGAATATCCTGTCAAACCTTGAGGCTGTCGGTGCCGTGCGCTACGACTATTTTTCTGACGGCGACATATCACGTGTCACGCCGAAGCTAAGCCTGCGTTATGAGCCCGTAGAAGGACTTAACATCCGTTTTGGCTACGGCATGGGCTTCCGTGCACCTACGCTGAAGGAGAAATACTACAACTTCGACATGGCCGGAATATGGAATGTTGTCGGCAATCCTGACTTGAAGTCGGAGTACAGCCATAATCATAATCTGTCGGTTGAATACCGTCACGGGCAGTATGTTGTCACCGTCGGAGGATATTACAACAAAGTGAAGGACAAGATAAGCACCGGCGCACCGTATTATCCTACGGCAACATCGAAGATGCCTGACATGCCGTATATTAACTTTGACGACTATAAGGTCTACGGCGCAAACGTTACGGCGCAGGCTCACTGGTCGTGCGGGCTCTCTGCGCGTCTGGCTTATGCATACGTGCACGAAGACTACACCAAGGACAAGGAAGGGCAGCGCATGGCCAACGCTTATCTGCCGTCGCGCAGCCATTCCGGAACGGCACACGTCGACTGGGTGCATCAGTTCCTGAATCCGTACACGCAGGAGAGCTGCCTCTTCAGCATAGCACTTGACGGACGCTATTTGTCGTCGGTTGACAATCAGGAGTTCGTCAATTATTATGACGTCACTCAGGGCACGGCAAAGGTGCATTATCCGGCATACACGCTGTGGAAGCTGTCAACGTCTTACGCCTTTGGCAAGAAAAAGGCCGTTAAGTTTACGCTCGCGGCTGACAACATTTTTAATTATAAGCCAAAATACTACTACATGAATTGTCCGCTCACTGACGGACTGAACGTCATGGCCGGCCTGTCTATTGACATAGACCAGCTGTTCTGAGCGCCGATAAGCTGTTGACTTGAATAAAATCCCGTATCTGCGGCCGTGGCGGCCGTCAGATACAGGATTTTTTCAAATATAAAGCGTTTGCATATTGCACAGAACACAGCTGTTCTGAATTTTTCTTACAGTTCGTTTTTCAAAACTTACCGTAAAACGAACTGACGGACAGTTGGCCGTGTGGAACGGCTTTCTCACGCGATTTAGAATATGTTGATAATCAATAGCTTGTGATTTTATTACAAAAATAAAGCTGCAAAATGGACTCATAATGTAATGAAATCAGAAAAATAAAGCAGTGGTTTACGACCCGTAAAGCAATGCTTTGGAAAATTATCTCACTGCAATAGAAATTTATCTCATTGCTTTACGGGTGGAAAACATAGAAACTGCTCGAATATAATATATTTATGCACGTTTTATACAATATTGAAAAAATCGTAACGAAAGCAATTAAATTTTTCTGAGGCTGATTTTTAGTTAATATTCTTTAATTTCTTCTGAATATTTTTTACAACTATCTGTCGCGTTGAATTGATGCGTTTATAATATGTGAAAAATAAGTTGTGCTTTTTTCAGCATGAATGTTGCCTGCGTGCAGGGTGCGCCCCTTGTGGCCGTCCGCAGTCTTAAAAAGTCCTTATATTGAAGTGTCATTATTAAAATGCATTTATTTGCCTTATGCAGCACATTCTTGCTGTTCACAGTTTGCGGACTGCCACATGGGGCAAATATAACTGTCATTTTTTACTTGAAAAGAAGCATTCGCTTAATAGTCACATTGCAGTGCAAGACTCTTAAAATTTGTTATAATCAGCCACGAAACACATGTTTTGTCGTCTCGTGGCTGATTAAGCGGCGATAATCGTCCGTGAAAAGCATTTTTTACCGTTTCGTGGACGATTTTAATGGTGTATTGCCTCATGGTCATGCATTATAAAAAACTGAAATGGTATTTATTCTTATTTCTTTTATGCTGAATAGTTTTAATATTTTCGTATAAAGTTAAAGAATGATCTTTTAATATTTTTGTTGATCTTTTTTATTTATTTTGCCATTTATGATTAGAAGTTCAGAATGTGATGTAAGGCCTTTTATTAAATGGGCCGGTGGGAAAAGTCAGCTGTTAAATCAATTATATGCTTTTCTGCCAGAGCGTCTTTTTACAGAAGATTTTAACTATATAGAGCCTTTTGTTGGCGGTGGGGCTATGTTGTTTTTTATGCTTAACAATTTTCACAATATAAAGAAAATTGTTATAAATGACATAAATACAGAACTTGTCAAACTGTATAAAACAATAAAAGATGCTCCAACAAGATTAATAGAAATCCTTAAAGATATGGAGGCTGTTTATCTATCTTTGCCGACAGAAATGGCAAGAAAAGAAAAATTTCTTGAGATTCGCGAAAAGTTCAATCAGCATAACTTGGATGATATTTTTAATTCAGCCTGTTTTGTTTTTCTTAATAAAACTTGTTTTAATGGATTATACAGGGTTAACAGCAAAGGTGACTTTAATGTGCCGTTTGGTAAATATAAAAATCCAAAAATCTGCAATTCGACAACGATAATAGCAGACAGTGAGGCTTTGAATGCTGCAGACGTTATCATAACTAACGGTGATTTCTCTGATACAGCCCGGTATATAGATAAGACCATGCTTAATTTCTTTTATTTTGACCCTCCATATCGTCCAATATCTGCAACATCGAGTTTTACAGCTTATTCAAAAAGTAATTTTAATGATGGCGATCAAAAGAGACTTGCCGAATTTTCAAAGTATATTGATAAAGAACATTGCTTGTGGATGCTGAGTAATTCAGATTCTTCATTAGCCAGCGGCAACGATAGTTTCTTTGAAAAAATATATTTTATGTTTCATATAGAACGAGTTACGGCTACGCGATCAATAAATTCGGATGCGTCAAAACGTGGCAGACTTACTGAGTTGCTTATTCATAATGATTATAAATTAAAAATTTAATCCGTTTTAAAACCTTATATGAAAAGAAATGTTGAAAACGAATTTTGAATTATTCCTTTCACAATTAAAGGAAACTAATGCGACGCTGGGTTTTTTCGTTGATTTTTCCAAGGTCACGAAGAATGTAAGTGAAGTAGAATTTAAGCTTAATCAGCTGAATTTTCTTTTGGGTAAACAAAATACAGAGCAGGCTGTTCGCTTTGTTTGGGAACAGTCGCCACAAGCTTTTTCTGTTTTGAATATTTTAATTGCAGTTCGAGATAATAAAAAAGTTATAACGGACGAAGGAACACTGATACCTATTGAATCTTTCTTCACATCTGTAGATGGCGTTATTACTTTTATCCGTGAAACAGGTCTGCAAAATATGTTTCAATCCAGAAAGATAAAGAACCTTGTTGATTATGTGTTTGGTGTTGAAGTCGGCCTTGATACGCATTCAAGAAAAAACAGAAGCGGAGAATTAATGGCCGACAGAATAGCTCAAATCTTGCGTGCCAACAATGTGCGTTATAAGAGAGAAGTTGATTCAACAGATTTTTCGGAATTGAGAATACTTGGAAAAGATAATAAAAGATTTGACTTTGTTGTTCAAACAAAGGTTATGACTTATCTGTTAGAGGTTAATTTTTATAGCAGTGGTGGCTCTAAGTTGAATGAAGTGGCCCGCTCTTATTCTGACATCGGTCCGAAGATAAATTCTATACCAAATTTTGAGTTTGTTTGGATAACAGACGGGCAGGGATGGCTGTCTGCAAAAAACAAATTGGAAGAGGCTTATCGTATTATACCGAATATGTACAATCTGACTACATTAGACAATTTCATCAGAAAAATAAAAGCGGATATGTAATCTGTATGTCGTTATTAGTCGGTATGTTCGTTTTATGTCGATTCTGTTGACTTTTCTGATGATTAAAATATAGTAAAAGTTGAAAAAATTGCATTCTTTTTTCAAATCATCTGACCGTGGATTTACATTGCTGAAAGGTGATTGCATGGAACTGCTTGAACAATTTTCCTTCAAGTTCGACATGATATTTGCCGATCCGCCTTATTTCCTTTCAAACGGAGGAATAAGTCTACAGAGTGGCAAAGTGGTCAGCGTGAACAAAGGCGAATGGGATAAGGGGGTACCGCCGGAAAAAATGCACGATTTTAATTACAAATGGCTTGAACTGTGCAGGGAAAAATTAAAGGACAACGGCTCGATATGGGTGTCGGGAACGTATCATAATATTTTCTCTGTAGCTTCATGTATGCAGGAACTTGGCTATAAAATATTGAATGTAATTACTTGGGCAAAGACAAATCCGCCGCCTAATATTTCGTGCCGCTATTTTACATATTCAACGGAATTTATCATTTGGGCAAGGAAGGACAAGAAGATTCCTCACATATTTAACTATGAGCTTATGAAACTGTTGAATGATGGCAAACAAATGACGGATGTATGGCGGTTGCCGGCAATAGCACGTTGGGAAAAATCATGTGGCAAGCATCCGACGCAGAAGCCATTGGCTTTGCTCTCGCGTATTATCTTGGCTTCTACTAAACCGGATGCATGGATTCTCGACCCGTTTGCAGGAAGTTCTACAACCGGCATCGCTGCAAATTTATTAGGACGGCGTTTCCTTGGAATAGAACAGGAACAGCCGTTCTTGGAAATAAGTGTGGCAAGAAAACATGAGATAGAACAGAATGATATTTTTGAAATGTACAGGAAAAAAATTCATGATATTTCTGTTCTTGAGGCTGCTGAGGATAGCACGTTCATAGCTTCAGATGTGTGTGACAGTGGTTATCTGCCATTTATAGAGTAGAAAGTCTGTATTTAACAAATCCCCCCTTTTTATTTATCAGGCAGGATGATGTCGTCGATGGTGGTGCCGTTGGTGAACCGGCAGAGGTCTACATATTCGCCGATGCCGCGAATGTGTCCTTTGTCGGAATACTGCCACAGGTTATGGTCATATTCGCCTTTCACGTATGGCTCAAATTTGTTGTAACAGGCTATGTAGAGAATATGGTTGTTGAACCGCGGCGCAAGCATCTTGTTATAGAAGCTAAAACTGCTGTAGATCATTGGCTTGCGGCCATATTTCTTTATAATCAGCTCAGAAAATTTTGTCAGTGAGTCCTGGAGCTGGCTGCGGCTCCAGCGGCCGAGGTAGCCTTCTTCCACGTCGATCATCGGAATTAGGTTTTGCTTGTGGCGGTCGAGTGCTTTGCTGAAGGAACGGTATTGTTCGTCGATGCTGTATTTGGATGTGAGAAAATGATATGAGCCGGCCTTTATTCCGGCCTTATGTGCGCCGCGCATGTTCCTGTCGTAGCGTTTGTCGGGGTAGCCCTTGCCCATGGTGGCACGTATGTAGACAAACTGTATCTTACTGTCTTCAGCCACCTGCTGCCAGTCTATCACGCCCTGGTGCTTTGATACGTCAATGCCGTCGTAATTGCTTTTGCTGTAGGCCTTGCCGCCAAGGCGGTCGATAAACTTGTCGCCGGCTATGGTGCTTGCTATGCTTTTACAGATGTTAAGTGCCAGCTTGCGCAGCGACGGACTTGACGCAAACAGCACACCTGCTGCAAGCATGGCTGCGCAGCCGTACAGAATAACTTTCTTAAGGAGTGAAGACTGGTTCCTTCTTCGTTTTCTCATTTTCCCTTAAATACGAAAAAATCACTCACGGCGACGGGGGGCGCCAGCCGTGAGTGAAATATAAAACTTACTTTGCTGTTACGGTACAGTCGTTATGGCGTGCCTGACAGCAAGCGGCATGATATGGTCTGATTATTTTGCAATCTTTGTAACCTTGCCGTCGGCAGTGCGTACAATATATATCCGGCCGGCCTTCATGGTGCTTACGCGGCGTCCGTCTGTGGTATATATTCCGGCAGCCTGACGTGCGTCATTGCTGTTGATGCTTTCGATGCCGGTGGCAATGTCGGCAATCTCAATTCTGTAAACAGCGTTGCTCTTGAGGTCGTTAGAATAAACGATATATTCAGCCGTTGCGCCGCCGTTGCTCTTTGTGAACGAAGTGTTGATAACCTTGGCATTGGTGTTGGCGGCATACACTTTTATGTCATTGGCTGTGAGTGATTCAATGTCAGCAGCCGTGAGCTGCACTTTCATGGTGTCGGCAGGAGTAACCTCAGTGTTCTTTACATAAACGCCGCTGAGGTTGACGTTCTGATTGTAAACGAGCTCCATGTCGTCAATGTAAAGAGAGTCGGTGCCGCCGCCCTGACCAGGCGAAGCATTTGTTGATACTGTTACGAGGATGGCCTTGCCGTTGATGTTGTCAGCATAGTTGTATTCAAACGGAATGGAAATGCGCTGCCATTCGTTGTTGTTGCTTTCTATGTATCTGTTGCGTGCCTCGGCCATTATGTTGTCATATTTCTTGTCCAAAGGCTCCTGATAATATGTTCCGTCGGTAATGACGGCGCTGACAGTAGCGTATGGATACTGTGTGTTTGGAGTTTCCTGCTTGAACTTTACCCATACAGAAAGAGAGTCAGGACGCCCGTTTAGAAGTGTGTAGAACGGATCGCCGTGACTGTCGGTAGCCGTGTTGCTGATGTCTAGTGATGCGTGATTGCTGTTGTCTGTAGGGAGCATGTTGCCCATGTTGAGGCGGCCGGTTGTAATTGTGCCGTTGGCAATTATGCCGCCGAAGTCTACAGACGTCAGCAGTACGCTGTGGGTGCCTGCAGAGCCCGGACGAATGTTGTCGCTGACGTATGTGAAAGACTTGCTGACGCCAAGCTGTTTAATCATATTGTCTCCTGATGCAGACAGGAAAGAGTGCCAGTTGTAAGGCTCTTCGCCTGAAACAGCTCCGACAATGCCCTGGAATGATTCTGTTCTGTAGTTTTCAAAGCCGCCGTTCTGTATCTCGTAACCTTTGCCGAAGGTCACCTGGATAACCTGTCCGAGTGATTTCATGTTGATGTTGATAACGGCATACAGACTGTTGTCGCGCTGCTCGGCAACCATCTGTACAGGGATTGGAGCTTTTTCGCTCAGCATCGGTCCCATCCATGTTACGCCAGGAAGGTCGCCGCGTGCTATTCTGATGTTTTTGCTGGCATAAAGCGTGTTTACGCTGTTGATGTCGTATGCGTCAACGTCGGTAAGGGTTACGTTGCCGACTGGTATTTGCTGGTTTCCTGCCTTTAGAATGAAATTCCTGAGGTTGAAGGTGTACTTGCCGTTTGTCTGCTTGTCAACACTGATAGTTGCCGACTGGGTAGTCGAATTGCCGTTCACCGTCACCTTGATCGTGTCGGTGTAGTCTGTTGCCATGGCAGCTGCTGAGAATGCCACGGAACACAAAAGAGTAAAAAATCTGTTCATGCTTCCTTTTTACTTTAGTTAATAATTAAGTTTCCTGTTACAATGATTAAAATACAATGATTAAAAAATGATTTGATTGTAAGTTGTGATAATTTAGTTGTTTGTATGTTTTTAAACGTGAATAAATATTGTGAATAAATATTGTGAATAAAGAATAATGTTTTATCTTGCAAAGCTGTCTCTTGTCGGGCTGCATGTCCTTTCGGTGCCACGTTTACATTTTATATATCAGCGATATGTTTCCGAAAATCGGGTACATGGTAAAAGTCACAGTCTTAAAGCTGCTGTGGAATACGCCGGTCAGTCCCCAGCTAAGTGCTGCTCCAATGCCGAAGTGGTCCATTACGAACCAATCAGCGCCGCCGCCCACGCCGTACTGTATGTGCCGCATGTCGTCAGAGAAATCGTAGTTGCCGCGTTCGCTTGCCGAATGTCCGAGGTCTACTTTCGCGCCTGTCGGATTGCCGACACGCAGCCATCCGTCGTGTGCGAAGCCGGTGAAATGGTGAGAGAACACCCAGCTGACGTAAGGGCCCGCGTGCAGACGCACGTTGCGCGTGCAGTGCCACGTAGCCTCCACCGGCAGGGTGAGCATCCATTGCCTCACCTTTGTTGTCACGTCGCCTGTGAACATGCCGTCGAGTTCCTGGCCGCCGCGCGTTATGTCCATATAATAGTTTTTCACGCGCGCATCGGTCTTCATTCCCTTGTTCTCAAGCCTTATGCCGCTCATCAGTCCCCAGTTGTCTGACAGTTTCTTTTCTCCCTCGATGGCCAGCTGTATGCTTGGCTGTATCTTGTAAGAGTTCAGATGCCTTATGGTGTTGGGCAGTGATGTCGGGGCATCGCCGCCGAGATTGTAGCCAAGGCGTATGTCGTAAGTCAATCCGTTGTCATCATTGCCGTTTTGCAGGCCGCGTGCCGTTGCCGTTACGGGCAGCACCGCCATGCAGATTATAGCAGCCGATATGATGTTTTTCCTTATTCTGAACATATAAAAAATGTTTGGTGTTTGTGTCGCGTTGTCATTTTGCGGTTATTCTGAGCCGGTCAACGCACAGTGTGCTGCCTATGGCTCCGCAGAATTTGTCGCCCTCGCTGCTTGACGAGAACACTATGGCGAGGCTGTAGCCGCGGTTGTAGAGCAGTGTCTGGTCGGGCGTTGTGTAATATTTGAACGGAATGGTTACTTCCGTCCAGGCTGCTGTGGGCCTCACGTATCCCATGTCGGCCATTGCCACTATGTATCTGCTTGTCTTCACATTGTCGCCGTCGAGAGTGATGCTGTTGCCGGCGTCATCGTGGTTACGGTACAGAACGGCATAAACGGCAGCGCTGTCAGTTCGGTCGGCGTGTATCGTGCCGGTGCTGTCCTGCCATTGTCTGCCCGGCTCATATCTGTACCACAGCGTCATCTCTTCCGGCTCGTGGTCGTAGGGCACGCCGAAGGCGGTGGCCTTGCGCGGCGCTATGAGTGCTGTCTGCATGTCGAAGCGTCCGAGGAACAGGTTTCCGGCGGCTATGCGCTTTCCGGCCATGACGCCGAACGGTCCTGTGTCGCGGGTGACGAGTTTTACTGCTTTTCCTTCGTAGCCGTCGTCCATTGGCGCCGTGGGGTATTCTTCTGGTCCTGCCGTTCCCATGCTGAGTCGGAAACCTGCGTTTCCTGTTGCCCAGTTGTTACCTTGTGCGCCGTTTGTCAGCGTATTGTGCCAGATGTAGTATTTCTGTTCAGCCGGTTCAAGTTCCGTGTTCTCAAAGTCTTCGTCGCCGCTGATGCCGACAGTCCTGAAGTCGATGCGGTACCGTCGTGTCCACATGCGGTCTTCCGATGTCACGGTGTAATATGCCGGTCCCTTTGTGAAGTCGTGTGCTGTGCCGCTTGCCGGCGTCACTGTTGCTCCCTCTGTCAGCGTGAGCAGCGGTGCCAGTGCTGTCAGCCTGCTGTCGCTGTCGGTGCGTATGGTGAACGTAATCACCGAGTCGGTAGAGGCTACATGCTGCATCGTGTCGGCACTGTTGAAGAACAGCGTCAGCGCATTGTCAGCGTGCACGCTGACGGCCGTTATGTCACATTCGGCATTCGGTGCCTCGTCTTCAATGCATGATGTCATCATGCATGATGCGAGCATGCTCAGCGCTGCAGTTATTATGTTCACTGGCTTCATTTTCTGTAACAATGTAAATTCTTTATGCGTTATAAACTAAATTTGTTTCGCCGAATCAATCATAAAAAACGCAGTTTAGTAAAACTATTGCGTTTTTTAAAACATTTTCGCTTGCAAATTTACCACTTTCCATTTATATTGCAAAATTAAAACCGCCTAATATTCAAGTAGCTATTAAGAGATTGACATAGAATAAATTTCGTATGGAATATTTTTTAATGCATTTTTTTAATGCATTTTTTTTACAGCTTGTACGTAATGGCTGCCGTGAAGTCGAACGTGCTGCTGTGCCGGTTGCTGTGCCATGTGTATCGTGTCACGCGGTTGTAGTATGAAGCTTGCAGGGTCAGCCCCCAGTGACGGTGTATATGAATGTCCATGACCGGTGACACCACGAATAGCTGGGCGTTGCTCTTGTCGCCCTGCGCGTTAAGAAAATGCGCGTCGAAGTCGGGGTCTTCATAGTCTTTCCTCTCAAATCCTTTCCATGTGTAGAGATGGTAATATTCTGCTTTCAGCCTGAACATGCCGAACTTGCGGAACACCAGTCGCGTTTCCGATTTCCATCCGAATCCGCTGCCTATGTTGTAGTCGCGGTCAAGAAAACGATAGTAGTCGCTCTTGCTTCCTCCGAGCAGTATGCCGTTTATGAACAGTCGCTGCTCAAGCAGCTGCAGGCTTCCCGTGCCCGGCGTTTGCAGCACCAGTCCCGGTCCGAACGCCGCCGTCTCGCTTATCTCATACGGGTTTTTCATTTTCGAGCCTTTGATGCTGTCAGAGGCGTAATAGTCGAAATGCTGGAACACGCCCCACTGAGCGCGGAACGTGCGTCCCTCGTAGAGATTGCTTCCGTAGAGACGTCCTATGAGATGAATATCGCTCACGAACGGCTGTCCGCCGAAGTTGAAGCCCAGCTCTGCCGAGAAATAATCGTAAGGTGTCGTTGGCTCGTCGGCGAAGGCATCGCCGTATTCCATTCTGAATCCTATGCGCAGCGAGCGGCTGCCGCGGGTCATATATCCCTCGTCGGCCACGAAGCGCGTGCCTGCCAGCAGCGTAGCGTCAACGGGCAGCCGTTCATCGTCGTGGTAGAGGTTATGGTCGCGCCTGACACGCCATGCGTCTCCGTGAATGATGCGGTTGAAGGCCCTTACCGGATCAATTATTCCTGCGCCGAGCTCTCGCCAGAAGCGCGGCCATCCCCGCTTGCTGTCGTCCAGGAGCAGCGATGACGTGCGGTAGAACACCTCGCCGATGGCAATGCCGCCGCATGTCGTCGAGAACACGTCGTTGATGGCCGGCGGGTCTGTCTCTCCCCAGAACTCCCACATCAGACTTCCTCCGAGCACGTAAGGACAGCTCTCCCAGAAGGTCATTCCGTTTGTGCGTGCCGAGTTGAAATAAAGATTGCCGTGATAGGGATGTGCGAACTGATTGGTAGAAAAGAAGTCATTGTCCCACACGAAGCCGTGGCGGAAGTTGGCAGCCAGCGTAGACGGGTTGATGTTTGAATAGTCAAATCGTTCTACAAACCTGTCCCATGATTGCACGAATATGTTTATGCCCACGTCCTCGGCCAGTGCCCACCACGGATGCTTCTTCTGAAACCGCGGCAGGTTGTAGGCGAACATGCTGTCGCGTTCAGCTGGCTGATAACGTTCGAAGCGTGTCATAAACATTCTGTCGGCCGTTGACGGGCGTGCCGTGAAACCGTTGTTCTCAGACGGCTTGAAGTCGGCTGTCAGTCCGGCCTCAATGATTGGTTTGTCGCGGAACTTGCGGTTGTGGCTGTACCACCGTGTCTGTCCGTAGCCGCCGGTTATGAACATGCCGATATATTTGCTTATCTGCCAGTTCAGGTTTGCGCGCCATTGCAGCGCGAAGAGGCGTTCCGGCGATTCTGATGATTTCTCGCGGAATGTCTCAATGTGTGAGTATCCGATGTCAGTGCTTACCGACAGTTTGGGGACAAGCTGATACCACAGTCCTGTGCGGTAAACGACGGAGCCGGAATACCGTTCTGTTCCAAGACCGGTGTGATATGACCCTATGCCGAGAATGCTGTATGTGTGGCGGTTGCGAAACTGCGCGGCCACGGTCAGCTTGTCGTAGTTGCCTCCGTAGACAAGCAGCTTTACGTCAGTACTTGGCGATATGTTTATAAGCCCGAGCGAGCGTGCGCCGTCATCACCTGATATGTTTACAAGTCCGAGCTGGAATCCGTTCCGTCCGGTTCCGCTGACGTTGAGCGCTCCTGCCTGAAGGCCACGCAGCGTGTCGGCATAGTTATATTCTCCGGCCTGCACGCCGTGCATAGCCGACGAGCTGATGTTAATCATTCCGGCCTGCACGCCGCTCTTTATGCCCCTTGCAACGTTCGTCAGTGACAGCTGCACGCCGTTCATCGGGCTCATAGTGATGTTTGTCAGTACGGCCATCTGCACGCCGTTTGCTTTTCCTGCGAAGTTGACCGTGCCGGCAATCTGCATGCCGTTCATAGTGTGTGCCGTCATGTTTGACACGCCGGCCAGCGAGAGACCGTTGCTGTTGCCGATGTTTCCGTTTAAAATTCCGGCGATGTTAACGCCGTTCATCGATTTTCCTATTGACGAATTCATCAGTTCAAGAGAAAATCCGTTCATGACATCAGTGTAGTTGAGCAAGCCTAATTCTATGTTTGCCGTTTTTCCATAGTCTGCGCCGTGTCTGTTGCCGATGGCTATGTTTGTATAAATAAAGCGTGGCAGCATATGCTCGGCCGGTGGAATTGCAGCAGCCTGCGTAGTGTCAGCAGTATGTCCGCTGACGGAGTCTTCTTTGGCAGACTTGTTAAGTGGTGTTGCTGTTGCGTGCAGGCTTATGGCCGCGGCCAGTAGTAGGAGTGTCGGCTGTTTCATGTTTTCTTCAATCAGTTGTTTGGCGGGTTATTGTTCATTTCTTATTATGGGAGTTTTTAACTCTATTTTAATTCTTTGAGGCAAAGTTAATAAAAAAATATTGCGGCATTGGGCTTTATGTGTGTACTTTTATTTTCTTTTGGTAACTTCATTATAAATTATTTTTCTTTTTGGACTTAGCTATTTGCATCAAAGATGCGCCATGACAGACAGAAGTTGCGCGTTACAACGCAATGTCCCTCTCCGAGGTTATACTTTTTTACAGCCGGTTTATCTGTTTTCCCCCCAGTCTGCGGTCGCTGCGCTTCCCTTAGACTGGGTTTACAGATAAACAAGCCTCTCCGAGGCTATACCATCTGAGTTTTACCCCATTCTGTACTACTTATCGTACTAAATAAAATTGAGACTACCAAACAATACGGCATTTATTTTAGTGATATTCAGAGCTTTATATCAGATTATAACGTTAGCAGTACGAAGGCATAGAAAACTCAGATATACCAGATAAAGCTGTATATTTTTCGCTGTACAGTTACTTATTAAATATGCTTAGTTAATTTATTTAAAATAATGAACTGTATTATTAATAATTATAAAAAATAAGCGTGTTCTATTGTCAATATGACATATATATGCTATATTTGTGAAGTGTTTTTCATAGTATTAGATTTAAGGTTAACAAAAGTCGGGACTCAGCGGAGTCCCTTTTTTTATGTTTTTTTGCATAGCTTTAAATGTAATGTAACTGTTCACCATGAATAGTATCAGATATTGCCTCTTTGAGGCTTGTGCCCTGACAGGCATAAGCAGCGCTTATAACGCAATGTCCCTCTTCGAGGAACATATTCTGGCCGCCCGTTGTACTTTACCCTAATCTGTTGTCGCTGCGCTTCCCTTAGATTAGGGCTTGATATAATACTCGTGTATTGCAAAATCTCATCTTCTTCATACTCTACGCCCTTTTGTGCCAATGTACAGCTGTGCCGTCAGGTGCTGCTTGTCGCTCGACACCCCTCTATCCATTTGCATTTGCAGGACTTCCGCTGTTATCGTCTGCATCTCCACTATGTCTTGGCGGTTCAGTTTAAGACTTTTCCCTGTCTCTGGTTAGTCCAATCAAAAGCCAAATGGGCGTGCAGGTTAGTTTTCCATTCTTCTACCTGCGGATAGCCCTCGTCCTTGTAGATTGCGATTTGAAAAGTGTCTATCTCGAAAAAAAGAGGATGTGCCTATTTTGACACATCCTCATTTATCAAATATCTTCCTATATCTTTAAAGTCCTTGAAACTTTTGATGTAATTCCCATTTTGAAAATAATGATAGCCAGCATAGTCTATATCTTTTTGATATTTACCAATTAGAGAAAAATAAAATTTTTCTATATACTTTCCTCTCCATTTGGTTTTAAGCGCAGCTGTATCAATTATCAGTAGCGGAAAGCTCTCGTTTACGGCACGGAACACATCATCATAAACATTTGATATTACAAGCAAATCTACTTTGTTTGCCTTGCACTGATTGGCTAAAAGTGTTGGACTTACGCAGTATTTAGACTTGCACCAAGGAGTATAGTCGTAAACTATCACCTTGTTATGTACTGAGAGGTAAGTTTTTACTTGCTCTGGAGTGATGGCATATATTTTGGAATAGTCCTGTATTTCAGCGATATTTCCTTTATATTTTATCACTCGTGCCTGCTCTTGCTTTGACAAATGGGAATATCCAGACGTTAAACCTGAAATTTGACAAGATGTTAAAGCTAAAGAAAAGAAGAAAAACCTTATAGCTTTTTGCATAGAAATTACTTTAAAGGTATTCTATATCCGCCAAACTTTCCGATTGAACTGTTAAATAAGTAAGTTCCTTGTGGGACTGTTACCTCTTCTTCTTTACCATCAATTGTAGTAAATGATTCTAACTGATCTTCCACAACAAGAGGTTGCAATTTGCTGACATCTAACCCTGTAGGCTTTTCTGAAAGTTCCAGGTCCACAAATTTGTTACCTAACTTATCCATTTTTACACGGAAAGAGTTGTTATACATATTCTTCATAAACGTTATAGTTTATTGTTAAATATTGATAGGTTGTGTGAGCAAAATTATATAAAAAAACAGAAAATCAAGAAAAAAAAGAATATTTTTATTTATAAATACTTTCTTTTTGTAATTAGCTTTCTGAAGTTTTTTTCTTGATAGCGTTGATTACATAGCCAATGCGGTTCTTTGCTGTCCTAGATGGACCAACCAGAGAAGAAATAAAACCAATAAAGTCGGGGATTTTCTTCTCCCCCTCGATGATAGTCTTCTTGTTCTTGCTGATTTCGGTTGCTTGGAACTCAAAAGAGTAACGGAAGTAGTCGTAGACTTCACGGCTTATCTGTGCGCTTGCTGATACCTTTGCGCGCAATTCTGTTGCGTATAGTTCTGTATCCTTGTTATCTGGCTTGAATGTAGGAAAGAACTTTGAAGCCTACAACCTTTCGCCCATCCTTAAGCTCGATGTAGTTGAAAGAGTAGGGGCTGCTCTCGTCAAGTTCTTTTTTTGCAATGTCTAAAACTCTTGTTTTGAAGTGCCCGACAAGTTTATATTTATCCTTGACCCCAAAGCGCATTTTCAAATCCTCAAAGGTCTTTTCTGTCCGCTCATCAGTTCATACATACGCATGGAATACACAGATTTGAACTGCATGGCGGTAACAAGTTCGTATTTTCGATACCCCTTTGTGAAGTCCAGCAGGCACCGCCATATATCATCAAGAACAGTAAAAATAACATAGCCTTTTATCTTATCAATCTTAGTGTCACAAATGATTCAGCCTCTCCGAGGCTGTGACTATGATATATTCAAAAATTGCGGACGGCAACAATGGACGCGCCTTGGTTTTAAACATAGAAAGCATGTAGTAAAAAAATAACTATTTGGATGCTTGCGGATACACATATTCTCGTATATCACGCCGGCGACGGGTAGGAGAAAGAATATTCGACAATGTTTGCAATAAAAAAGGCGGTGCTTTTTGGCACCGCCCATGGGGAGAGTTTATCTTTTTGTATGCTTTTCTTTTTTAAGCCTTCGCATTATCAGAGTTCGAACTTATAGCCGAGAGTAATCTGGAAAACGCTGTTCTTGGAATCTTTGTTGAAATAACCGTCATCCTTGAAAGTCTTTGTCAGACCCCAATTGTAACGTGCGTCAATAACGACAGGCACACCTGAGAATTCATAGCTCAGACCAACAGGAATGGTAAAGTCAACTTTGTTCATGTCGTCTTTAATGTCAGCGTCATAGTCTTTGCTGCCAAAACCACCGGCATTGATGTCGCCTTTCAGTTTTGAGCCGACGAGAAATCCTGGCTGAACGCCGAGCTTAACGGCAAGGCCTTTTGCCACATATACGTTGGCCATGATAGGCACGTTGATATAGTCAAGGCTTACAGTAGGGTCCTTGAGTCCGACTCCCTGAACTGTGAAATCATCGAATGTGCATCCCTGCTTAGAATAGAGCACGCCGGCAGAAATAGAGAAGATGTCGGCAGCCTGATATTCAGCTTCTACGCCGCCTGTGAAGCCAATTAAGGTCTTTGAGTCAGGATTACTGAGGTCTGTCATGTTGGCAATGTTCATGCCCACCTTAGGCTGAATTGTGAAAGCACCGACCTCATGCTGTGCGAAAGCGCCTACTGAAGAAAGCAGCACTGCTGCCATAAGTAAAATCTTTTTCATGACTCTAAAAAATTTTGTTTCTTGTTAATGATATTTTTCTTGTTGTTTGTTAACAGTTGCAAAGATATTTGTTTGTTGTTTCTCTTTGTTGTGATAAATCCCTATTGAAGCGGGGAAAATCCCTAATGATAATTTTTATTGCCTTTTTGGAATATATTAATGTTACAAAAAGAACAAATATGTTCGCTTTGCCAACAAATCGTTGCTGCGTTTGCCGCGAATAATACAATCAAGCCGCAGCGTAATGATTTTTTAGAAGTTATAGTAAACGCCGAACTCGATATTGTTTCCGCTTACGTTGAAGCCGAAAGAACTTGAGTTGTTGTTGTCGCCGTCAGGGTTGAACTCTTCGTAGCCGAGGAAGCCCACCTTTGTAACGAAGCTGATGTGCTTGCTGAGGTTTACTTCTATGCCCGGCTTGGCGCCTATGTTCCATGCCGTGAAGTCGCCGTCGTCAATGCTTCCTGACATGAATCCGAATCCGAGGTCAAGGAATCCGTTAACGTATTTAGAGTGTACGAAAGTCCAGCGGGCGTATGGTGCAATAGAGAATGCTTTCATGTCCTTGCTGGTCATCTGGCTCTGTCCGAGCAGTGAGAGTGAGCCCTTCTCGTAGCCAATCACTCCGCCGACGGCCCAGTTGCTGTTGATTTTGTAGCCTATCTCCGGGAGAATGCGGAATGCGGTCTCATCGTCATCATCTCCGGTATAGTTATCCTTGGAAAAACTGACAACACCGGCCGTTCCGCCGATGTAAACCTGTGCGTTGGCACTTGCAGCCATGGTAATGACCGCAAAAAGAACGAAAATAAATTTCTTCATGATTTTTTTAAAATTATTATTTTTGTTAAAATTTTATGTTCTTTTTGCCTCTGCCTTATCATCACAATAAAAACAGCCGGCATTTATCAAATGTTATCTTTCCTTATCTTGATAATCGTCTGCAAAGATAAATATGTTTTACAACATTACAAAGCTTTTCCGTGGAATTTTACAAATAGTAATGTTGCCACATGGTTCTTCTCGAAATGTTGGCGGTAGGTCTTTTCGGTATGATTGCCGAACCTGCCGAGCTGAGTGAAATTGACTTTATTCATAACAACATAAAGA
>OMUH01000066.1 GCA_900314195.1 uncultured Prevotella sp. | reverse complement strand
AAAAAAGGCTGTGACAATGTCACAGCCTTTTTTGTTAATTTCACATCAATATCAGTCAAGCCACTTTACATAACAGAAATCCTGGCGATGCGGCAGGTTCTTGTTCTTAGGGAACATACGTACGCAGCTACGGAAAGCACCGGCCGAATTCGGCTCTACGTCTGTCTCAAATGTATAGTTGTTGCCTTCGTGCCCTGTCACCTTAAATTCATGAACACTGTAGATCTTTCTGTCTGACGTGTCCTGCTCAGGTTTCAATGTAACAAGCTCAAGACCGATGGCATCATTCAATCCCTGTTCGTCAATAACATATTTCAAATGATATTTGACGCCGGTTTCAACGTCACTTTCAAGTCCCTTGGTGTCCTTGCTGACAACATGAATAGAATCCCAGCGTTCTGCCACAGCCTCTTTCCACTGGGCTATTTCCTTAGCCAGGCGGTTGTCATTAGCCTGCAAAGCCTTTGAGCGCTTTGCCTCTTTATTATAGAACTTATCATAATAATCGTCGAGCTGGCGTTTCATTGTGTAATGCGGTGCAATGGTGGCAATGCTGTTTTTAATTACTTTAATCCAGCCCTCACTGTAGGCATTCTTGCCTCTGTTATAGTAAAGAGGAATGATATCATTCTCAAGCAAGTTATAAATAGTAGCGGCATCCAGCTGGTCCTGGTATCCCTGGTTCTGATAAGTGCGCTCCTGCGGGAGTGCCCATCCAGCACCTTCACGATAGCCTTCAACCCACCATCCGTCAAGGACAGAAAGGTTTACTACTCCATTCATTTCAGCTTTCTCACCTGACGTACCTGATGCCTCAAGCGGACGTGTCGGAGTATTCATCCATATATCACAACCGGAAACAAGACGGCGTGCAAGCTGCATGTCATAGTCTTCAAGGAAGATAATCTTTCCGAGGAAGCGAGGCTGCTGGGAAATCTCAAAGATTTTCTTTATCAGTCCCTGTCCGGCGCCATCAGCCGGATGAGCCTTACCTGAGAAGAAGAACAGAACCGGATGCTCCGGATCATTCACGATCTTGTCAAGTCTGTCCAAATCAGTGAAGAGCAGATGCGCACGCTTATAAGTAGCGAAACGACGGCAGAAGCCAATCATCAGAGCATTAGGGTTTATACGTTCAAGCAATGTAACTACACGTGCCGGATCGCCCTGATTGCGCAGCCATGTCTGTGTGAACTTCTCACGAATATAATCAACCAGTTTCTTCTTCAGCGCCAGACGTGTATTCCATATTTCATCATCAGGAACGTTATAAATAGCATGCCAGATATTCTCATTACTCTGATCGCTCATGAAGCTTGGATCAAAGTATTTATCATAAAGCTTGCGCCATTCCGTTGCGGTCCACGTCGGGAAATGAACACCGTTGGTAACATATCCCACATGAATTTCTTCCGGATAATATCCGTTCCAGATAGGTGCAAACATTTTCTGACTGACCCATCCGTGAAGTTTACTTACGCCATTAACCTCCTGACATGTGTTACAAGCGAATATAGACATACAGAATCTCTCATTATGATCATCAGGGTTCTGACGGCCCATTCCAATAAACTCATCCCATGATATGCCAAGACGCTGAGGATAGCCACCCATATATTTACCAAACAGCTGTTCATCAAAATAGTCATGTCCTGCCGGAACAGGCGTATGAACTGTATAAAGAGATGAAGCCCTTACCAATTCCAAAGCCTGGTTGAACGTCAAACCGCTGTCTACATAATCACAAAGTCTCTGCAGATTACACAAAGCAGCATGTCCTTCGTTACAATGATATATGTCCTTCTTTATTCCAAGCTTTTTAAGCGTCAGAATACCGCCCATACCAAGCAGAATTTCCTGTTTCAGACGGTTTTCCCAATCACCGCCATAAAGAGAGTGCGTAATAGGCTTATCATACTCAGAGTTCATGTCATTATCTGTGTCAAGCAAATAAAGTTTGATACGTCCGACATTCACTTGCCATACAAATGCATGCACCTGATAGTTCATATAAGGAACATCAACGACAACAGGTTCACCATTCTCGTCAAGGACACGCTCTATAGGAAGAGAGTTGAAATTCTGTGCTTCGTATTTTGCTATTTGCTGTCCATCCATGCTAAGGCTCTGTGTGAAATAGCCATATCTGTAAAGGAAGCCTACTGCGCACATATCAACATTCGAATCAGACGCCTCTTTCAAGTAGTCACCGGCAAGCATACCAAGACCGCCGGAATATATTTTCAGCACCTGATTAAGACCGTATTCCATTGAGAAATAAGCCACAGACGGTCTCTTGCTGTTAGGCTTTACGCTCATGTATTCACGGAACTTCTTATAGACTTCATTTACAGCCTTCATCGTCCGTTTGTCTTTTACGATAGCTTCCTTGCGTTCGAAACTAAGACGCTCTAACAGAAGCACAGGATTGTGACCGACTTCTTCGTATAGCTTCGGATCAAGACTCTTGAACATGTTACGGGCTTCATAATTCCATGCCCACCACATATTGTGTGCCAATTCATCCAAACACTTCAACTGTTCGGGAAGTCTCGACTTCACTGTCAACTGTTTCCATTGCGGTGCATTGGCATAATCTGCTTTAATTTTCATAACCTTGTTCTTTTTAATAATTTTTTTTTCTTTCTCTATTATTTTGTTACTAATATATTGCGGAAGAAGTATAACCTTTGTTTAATGCTTATATTCCGCCATTTCTTTTTATTGCATTTCTTAATGCTGTGTCATAAGCTTTTTCATAATATTTTATAAACTCACTCCACAATGCTTTCTTTGCAATCTTGCCAGCTTCCTCCCGCGCCGCATTTCGCTTCGCTGCCGACATACTCGCATATTTTATAACAGTATCTTTTATGTCATCTGCAACTTGCGAGTAATTATAGTCGTCACGGTGAATGACTTTAACCCCCTCTTCTATGCCACTGTAATGCCCTCTTACTGAATTTACCCATAGTCCGAAGCCGGCAAGATCTGTTGTTATAGTAGGCACCTTAAAAGCCACAGACTCAAGGGGAGTATATCCCCACGGCTCATAATAAGACGGATAGACACTTAAGTCATTACCAAGAACGAAGTCATAATATGACATATTCACGATACCGTCATCACCTATCAGATAACTTGGTATAAAGATAATCGTAACATTGCTTAAGTCTTCATTTCTGAAATCATAATTACGAAGCATCCCGAGCACATTGTCCTCATCCATATTATTCAGCCAATGGGTTATCACCGGCAGTTCTAGAGCAGTATCATAAGTCTTGCCCGTTTCAATGCGTTCCTGCAAGTCTTTGCGCGGTTCCTTTACCCAGGCCGGAACATCTATAAAAACGAGCACCTTATGTTCCTTCAGACGACGGTCAAAACGCAGTCTGTTCATGGCCTCTATATACTCATCAATGCCCTTATTGCGCCATTCATAACGCCCGCTTGTTGAGATGACAAGAGTATTCTTGTCAAAATGACGTCCAGTCAGGCAATTGGCTATTTTAAACATCCTGCGTCTTGCTGCTTCTCTTTTCTTTGTGAATTCCTGTCCATGTGGCACAAAGCTGTTCTCAAAGCCATTTGGCAGCACACAGTCAACAGGCTTGTCAAGCAGTTCTTCACATTCACGTGCAGTAATATCACTGACGGTCGTAAAACAATCTGCATTCCAGGCTGTCTGTTTTTCTATTGAATGTTTGCTCTGCATATTCAGCTCACCCGCCATTTGATCGCCGTTATAAGCCGGGAGATATGCATACAATGGTTTCCCGTTCCCCGCAATGCTCCTGCCTATGCTCGTTGCATGAGTAGTAAATACGGTAGCAATCTCCGGTACCCATTTTTTTATACAAAGCAACGCAAAACCCGTCTGCCACTCATTTGAATGGAAAATGACCCGAGCCTTCTTCTTTCCCTTTATATAAAAATTATAAAAGCTCTCTACAACCTTAGCCGCAGCATACGAGAACATGGCACATTCATCATAATCTCCGTAAGCATGCAAGCTGTCAACCTTATAATCATTCCATAACTGCCCGTAAAAGGCATTTTTATCCTTAAAATATTGCTTGAAATCAACAAGAACAGCAACCGGTGTTCCAGGAACATCCCATCGTCCTATTTTCACATTCAAGCCCTCTGCTGACGATTTACATTTCCAGTCGGCAAACAAATTAGAGTCTTCTATAAAAAAAGGACATTTCTTGTCTTCCCAACAATCCGGACCAAGAAATATTAAATTATCATGCAATGAATCAACTAGGGTCTTTGCCCTTGTCGACAGCACTGTATATATACCACCGTTTTTATTACAAACCTCCCAGCTTGTTTCAAAAATGTAATCCGGATATAATAATTGATCAGACATACGCTTTTAGATTATAGATAACTTGTGGCAAAATTAATATTATTTTCCAAATTTCAAAATTTTATAGATGTTATTTTTACAAAAGTATATGGTTTTTTGACGTAATCGAGTATTTTTCCATATTCTAAACTAAAAACAAAAACAAAAAGCAGTTAATATAATTATGAACCAAAATAAAAATGTATTTTTGTCACTGAATAACGAAAAACAAAATGAAAAAAATAATATTCGCGGCAATATGCCTTGCATATACCACTTTTGCCGGAGCACAGAAAAGCACTCCGACATTCAAAGGATTCTTTGAAAACAAGCAATACGACGTTTACTTAAAAATTGATTTTTACAAGAAAAACATTATTGTCCCTAACCAAGAGATATTAGGCGAAATGGCAGGTTTTTTCGGAGACTATCACGACGGCCGCCGCTGGCTGATTGTAGATGCTGACATAAAACCGGCCCAAAAAGAATTAGAAACAGACAGCGTAGCCAATTTAAGCATCAGCAATGATTATGGAAGCGAGGATCTGACAGCCCGTTTCTATAAGAATACAGACGATACATACACACTTGAGCAATTAGACGGCAGTACGCTGAAAATTGCAAGAAACAGGAAATGGGTAAAAATGCCTAAACGCCTTGTATTCAATAAAAAATAGCAAGCCTAAATTCGAATGTAGAATATGTTGAAGATTGCGGCCGCGCCATGCATGAGGGAAACCATGACATTATTAAAATCGACAGTTCTGTAGAAAAAAAATTACAGAATAGTTATTGTAACAGTCCACATAGGTGAATATATTTATTTAAATGAATATCCGCTATTATCCCACTGCAGGAACTGTGTAATTCCATTGCAGGGGCACGGCCCAAGCATGCGGGCGGAATTTACATTCCAACAAATATGGATATAATATAATGAATATCAACAGTGTACCTCTTCGAGGCACTCTTCCTGCGTTGCTAGTTCATCCCCCCAGACTGCGGTCGCTGCGCTTCCCTTAGTCTGGGGCAAGCATGAGTGTGCCTCGCCAAGGCAATGAGCACGAAAAAAATGTTGTTGCTTCAGCCGGTCAACATCCGCATATCCTGTTAATTATCCT
>OMUH01000050.1 GCA_900314195.1 uncultured Prevotella sp. | reverse complement strand
CGGCCCCTACGCGCTGATTATATTCTTGCTTATTAAAATCGGTCGAACATTATTTTTGGGCCGGCACATGACACGTTCCCCCGTAGAGGGACACAACACAATGAAAAAAGATTCTATGACAGATAACCATATAAACACAGAATTATCGGAAATGGCAGAAGAGATATTGACGGAAAAGAAAGACAGGAAGGAAGACATAGACAATTTCCTTGTCGGCCTGCAGCGTGACGGCACGCCGTTTGCTGACGGCGGTTATACGGATGGACTATCCGTGCGTCTGTGCCGTGACGGCGACGGCCGCGTGTATGTAGACACTACTGACGACACGGGCAGACATGTGACACCCGATTACCACAGCTGCGGCGGTGAGCTCTTCATGCTGCTGCGGGCGTTTGCGGCAGTACGGCGGCATAGCGTGCTGCCGGGTGACGACGGCCGGATTTACCTTGACGAACACACGGAGCTGATGCCTTTGCTTCAGAAGATTGACTGCCTGGCGGATGCTGACGGCAACGCCATTACGGCGGGCACGGAGACGCTGCGCATGACAGCCGTGATAACGAAAAACGATGACGGCCGCCGCTATAGTGTCTCGTTCCGCGTTGACGGCACAGAGGCAGGATATGATGAGTTTACTCTCATCACGGACAGCTGGGTGACGGCCGGCGGCCGGCTGTGGTGCCTCGAGCCGCTCGGCAGCGGATGGCGGCAGACGGCAGCACTCGCAACGGACATGCCGGAGGAATGGCTCGCGGGATATGTGAGTGTGCTCAGCTCAACGCTTGACAACACTGACATTATATGCGAGGGGTATGATGTGGTGAGGGATGACGAGCCTGCTGACAGCGTTCCGATGATTGACATAGAAAAGGTGGATGATGACCAGACGCTGTACATGAACTTCAGAAACGGCGTGCCGGGACTGGACACTGCTTTTACAGACCGGTTTGACATTACATACGCTGCTGCGGTGACACCGGACCGGAAGATCGTGATACGCCGCGTGCGCAGCAGCAACGCCGGAAGGGAAGAGTTCATAAAGCTTATATGCGGCTTCTCGCCGACGGCGAAGGACAAGGCTGACGTGTATGTCAGTGGACAGCTGGTGATGGTGCCGCCGGCGACGGCCGGTCCGTTCCTGCTGGGTGCGCTGCCGCAGCTGATGACGGCATGGAACGTGACGGGACTGGAGAAGCTTGCGGCATATAAGATCAAAATGGTTCAGCCGAGGCTCTCAGTGCACCTGAAGAGCGGCATAGACTATCTGGAGGGTGACGCCACTGTTGACATGTGCGGCGAGACACTCGCCGTAGGCGATTTCATCAGACAGATGCGCCGCAACCACTATGTGAAGCTCAGTGACGGCACGCGGGCCATTGCCGGCGGTGACTATGCCGGCACGCTGGAGCGTGTGTTCCGCGACACCGGCAAGGACGGACACTGCATGGTGTCGTTCTTCGACCTGCCGGAGATGGCGGCACTGCTCCCCGGTGACGTGCACGACGAGGCCGTCAGAAAGGCACGTGAGGTGTATGAGGGCTTTAACAGGCTGGCCGCAAGCCGGCAGCGCTGCGGCACGGTAAAGGCCACGCTGCGGCAGTATCAGAAGGCCGGCGTGAGGTGGATGCGCTATCTGCACGACAACAACCTCGGGGGATGCCTCGCCGACGACATGGGACTGGGCAAGACGCTGCAGGCCATAGCCATGCTGACATGCTGCTATCCGGCTGCCAGACGGCCGTCGCTGATCGTCATGCCGCGCACGCTGCTCTTCAACTGGCAGGATGAGCTGGCACGGTTTGCTCCGCAGCTGACGGTGGCGACATACTACGGCCCTGGACGCGACATTGAAAAGGCCGTGAGGAGCAACATCGTGCTGACCACGTATGCCACGGTGCGCAATGATGCTGACGTGATGCAGGAGAGGGATTTTGAATATGTAATCCTTGACGAGGCGCAGAACATTAAGAATGTGCAGTCGCAGACCACGGCGGCCGTGTGGACGCTGCACGGTGACCACCGGCTGGCATTGAGCGGTACGCCGGTGGAGAACAACCTCACAGAGCTGTATTCGCTGTTCACCTTCCTGAACCCGACGATGTTCGGGTCGATGGCGGAGTTTAACAAACTGTACACATACCCAATACAGCGTGAGCGCTCGCAGAAGGCCATGGACGCCCTTAAGAGAAAGATATATCCGTTCATGCTGAGAAGGTTGAAACGCGATGTGCTGACGGAGCTGCCGCCGGTGACGGAGAAGACGATATATGTGGAGATGGAGCAGCGGCATGCCGAGCTGTATGAGGCGCGCAGACTATATTTCCGGCAGTCGCTGAAAAAGCAGATTGACGCCAACGGAGTGTCGGGGTCGCAGTTTGTGATGCTGCAGGCCATAGGCGAGCTGAGACGCCTGGCATCAATCCCGGAGAGCCTTACCGACGGCATGATAGAATCGCCGAAGCTCGGGCCGCTCGCCGACAGCATTGCCGAGGCGGCAGGGAACGGACATAAGACAGTGGTGTTTTTTAACTTCATTGCAGGCATAGAACTGCTTGCCGAAAAGCTTGAGGCACGCGGCATAGGATATGCCGTGATGACGGGCAGCACCACCGACAGGGAAGGTGTGGTGAGGAGATTCCAGACTGACAGCCGCTGCAAGGTGATGATTATGACGCTGAAAACCGGCGGCACGGGACTGAACCTGACGGTGGCCGACACGGTGATCATTGCTGAGCCTTGGTGGAACAAAACGGCTGAGCGGCAGGCCGTGGACCGCCTGCACCGCTTCGGACAGAAGGCGGCGGTGATGAGCTACTCAATGATTACGCGCGGAACGATAGAAGAGAAGATACAGCAGTTGCAGAAGAACAAAAGCGACATCATAGACAGCCTGATAACGTCTGACGGTGCGGCACCGAAGCATCTGTCAGAACAGGACATAGAACAGCTGCTCGGAAAATAGGCATGAGTCAGCCTCTCCGGGGCTGTGAGTCATGTTGCGTCGCTTTTTCCTATGCAGGGGCCGTCGCATTCCTTCCCCCCCCGATAACCGGGGAAACCGAAGGAGGTGCACGTTCCATTCATCTTGATTATTGCGGATATTCATTAATAAATTTGTCAGAAAAGAAAAAATATGTAATTTTGCGGAAATAAAGGATATGACAAAAAGTATATTGAAAATGTTCAATCTTGACAAAGCTCTATATCGCTTTATGCTGGGCGGCATGACGGCATTGCTGCTGCTGACGGCCATGCCGGCCGCCGCGCAGAAGGACAACACGCATCCCTGGAAAGGGCGCAGAGTGGCTTATTTCGGCGATTCCATCACTGATCCGAAAAACAACGGGTCGAAAAAGAAATACTGGAATTTCCTTGAGGAGATGCTGGGTATTACACCTTATGTATATGGTGTCAGCGGCCGGCAGTGGGATGACATTCCCCGGCAGGCTGACAAGCTGCAGAAGGAACACGGCGATGACTTCGATGCCATTATGATTTTCATGGGCACGAACGACTTCAACAGCGGTGTGCCGATAGGACAGTGGTACTGTGAGAGTGAGGACAGTGTGTATGCCGCGCATAAGAAACAGCTTCCGGCCGGCACGTATCTGCGCCGCCGCCGCACGCTGTCGATGGACAACACCTTCCGCGGACGGATTAACAGGGCGATGGCCCTGCTGAAGCACCGCTGGCCGAAGAAGCAGATAGTGGTGCTCACGCCGATACACCGTGCTTATTTTGAAGGCGGAGCTGATAACATACAGCCTGATGAGAGCTGGACAAACAGCATCGGCGTGTTCTTTGATGAATATGTGAACAGCGTGAAGGAGGCCGGAAATATATGGGCGGTGCCCGTCATTGACGTGAACGCTCTGTCAGGACTTTATCCTGTTGACGACAACGGGGCAGCATACTACCACGACAGCAGCAAGGACAGGCTGCATCCCAATGACGAGGGGCACAGACGGCTGGCGGCAACGCTATACTGGCAGCTGGCAGCTCTGCCATGCGTGTTCTGATGGTTGTAAGCTCGCTTCTCACATATTACAAAAGCAGCTTGCGGACGGCCACAAGAACAGCATGTCAAATATAACTGTCGTTTTTTACTTATAAAGGAGATTCGCAGAATAGTTACTAACAGGAAAAAACATTGTTAATGTCTGCAAATGAAAATGGGAACGGGTTAAATGCTTTGTCCTATTTTTCCATTAAGATGTTACAATTAAAGAACATAAAGATTTGCTAATCTTTTTTGTTTGGTTAAGTTAATGAAATGTAATAACTTTGCACATAAAGATAACAAAAAACTGATTATTTTTATGAAGAGAAACTACATTGTCGCCATAATGTTTTTTGCCGGCATCGTGCCGGCTTGCGCGCAGCGGACGCTGACACTGGACAGCTGCCGGGCCATGGCTATGCGCAACAACAAGCCTCTTAACATTTCAAAGCTGAAGCAGGAGGCGGCAATGAACACGCGCAAGGCTATGCGCACGAAGTATCTGCCGAAGGTGGACGCTGTCGGCTCTTATCAGTATTTCGGACGGGAAATATCACTGCTCAGCAGCGGCCAGAAAGGTGAGCTGCGGTCGATGGGTACGACGATGACGGCTGCCGGCGGACAGACGATGGGCTTGATAGGCCAGGGACTGTCTAACAATATATCGGGAATACTGACTGGTATGGCCCAGCAGGGAATGATAACGCCGCAGATGGCACAGGCCATGGGACAGCAGCTCTCGCAGATGGGAACACAGCTGCAGGGGGCCATAGGACAGCAGATGACGCAGACCGGCAACGCGCTGGGCGAGAAAATTGTGAAGGCGTTTGATACCGACACGCATAATATATGGGCCGGAGCCATCATGCTCAGGCAGCCGCTGTTCATGGGCGGCGCGATAAAAGCGGCAAACAACATTGCTGATATTACGGAAAGGCTGGCCACTGACAACCTCGACCAGAAGCAGCAGGCTACGCTGTATGATATTGACCAGACATACTGGATGGTGGTGTCGCTGAAGCAGAAGGAGAAGCTCGCGGAGAGCTACCGTGACCTCGTGAGCCGCCTCGACGGTGATGTGGAGAAGATGATAGTGCAGGGCGTGGCCACCAAGGCCGACGGACTGCGCGTTGACGTGAGGGTGAACGAGGCCGACATGCAGATTACACAGGCACAGGACGGCGTGAGGCTGTCGAAGATGCTGCTGTGCCAGCTCTGCGGACTGCCAATGAGCGAGAGCAGCAATATCACGCTGGCTGACGAGGATAAGGACAACCTCGACACGCAGGTGGAGGAAAACAACTTCCAGCCGGATTCCACGCTGAGCTCACGTCCGGAGGTGAGGCTGCTGCAGGGCGCACATGAGATAAGTCAGGAAAACGTGAAGCTGATTCGTGCGCAGTATCTGCCGCACGTGGCGCTGACGGGCGGCTATATGGTCAGCAACCCGAACGTGTTCAACGGTTTCAGCACGTCGTTTGCCGGCACGTGGAACGTCGGCGTTACCATGCAGATACCGGTGTGGAACTGGTTCGAAGGAAGATATAAGGTGCGGGCGGCAAAGGCGGCTGCCAGCATGGCGCAGATGGAGCTCAGCGATGTGAGGGAGAAGATAGACCTGCAGATCACGCAGAGCCGCTTCCGCCTTGACGAGGCACAGAAGAAGCTGCGTATGGCCGAGAACAACATCAAGAGCGCGGAGGAGAACCTCAGATGTGCCAACATAGGATTCAAGGAAGGCGTCATGGAGGTGAGTGACGTGATGGCGGCACAGACGGCATGGCAGCAGGCACAGAGCCAGAAGATTGACGCGCAGGTGGAGATGAAGCTTGCACAGGTAGGACTGAACAAGGCTCTTGGCATATTGAAATAATAATTGTTGCCTTTGTGCATGCAGATGACGCAACGGAACAATAATAATCATTGATACGAAAGGAATATAAATAACATAGAAACAAATTATGTCAGCTAAAACACAACACAACAACATACTGCTTGCAGTGATAGGATTCACGCTGGTGGTTGTGACGGCAGGAATAATTGGCGTTCTGGCCCTTGACAGGGACGACGATACTATTCAGGGCGAAGTGGAGGTGAGTGAATACCGCGTGTCCAGTAAGCTTCCGGGCCGTGTTGTCGACATACGTGTTGACGAAGGCGATTATGTGCATGCCGGTGATACGCTTGCCATTCTCGAGGTGCCGGAGGTGAACGCACAGAAACAGGTGGCCGAGGCCACCGGAGAGGCTACGGAGGCCGTGCAGGCACTGACTGATGCCGGTACGCGCCGTGAGGCCGTGCAGGCTGCTTACCAGATGCTGCAGACGGCACTGTCGGCACGTGATATTGCCAAGAAGACATACGACAGGATGCAGAACCTGTATGACCAGGGCGTGGTGAGCGGACAGAAGCGCGATGAGGCGCAGGCGTCATACAAGGCCGCCGACGCGCAGGTGAAAGCTGCACAGAGCCAGTATGAGATGGCACAGAACGGTGCCAGACAGCAGGAGAAGGCTATAGCGGCAAAGAACACGAAGGTGGCCAGGAAAGCCGTTGACGTGGTCAGCTCGCTGCTGAAGGAAACGGTACAGGTGGCACCCGTTGACGGAGAGGTGAGCTCGGTATATTCAAAGGTTGGTGAGCTCGTGGGCATGGGCAGTCCTATCATGAGCATCTCGATGATGAGTGACATGTGGGGCACATTCAACGTGCGTGAGGATTACCTGAAGGGAATGCGCGTCGGCGATACGTTCACAGCGTTTGTGCCGGCATTCAACAAGAACGTGAAGATGAAGGTGTGCTACATAAAGGATGAGGGCAGCTATGCCGTGTGGAAGGCTACGAAGACCACCGGACAGTATGACTTGAAAACCTTTGAAGTGAAAGCACGGCCCGTGAAGGCCTTTGACGGGCTGAGGCCGGGCATGTCATTGATTGTCAAGAAGTGAATACGCTCAGAGACATATACCGGATTGCAATAAGGGAGATAGGCATCATGCGGCGGAACTTCATTTATCCGTTCTGCATGATAGTGTTTCCTGTTGTTGTGGTGGTGTTCTTCACTACGCTGATGAAGGAGGGCGTGCCGTGTGACATGCCCGTCGGCGTTGTTGACCAGGACAACACGGCGATGACGCGCTCCATAACGCGGCAGCTCGACGCCTCGCAGACAAGCAGGGTGGTGGCCGGATATGAGAACGTGGATGCCGCAAGGGAGGCCATACAGAAAGGAGAGATTTATGCCTTCATATATTTCCCGAAGGGAACGGAAAGCGGCGTGATGCGTGGCGACAGACCTACAGTGTCATATTATTACAGCAATGTGACGCTGGTGGCAGGCAGTATGACTTTCCGCGACCTGAAGACAGCGGCTACGCTCGGCGCGGCGGCAGTGGGCATGACAAAGCTTGCCGCTACGGGCATGAGCAACGAAGAGATAAAAGACTATCTGCAGCCTATCAGCGTAGATCTGCACATGATAGGCAATCCGTGGTCAAACTATAACATTTATCTGTCAACGTGCATGGTGCCGGGCGTGCTCATGCTGTTTTTTTTCCTTATCACGCCTTATTCAATAGGTACGGAGATGAAATTCGGAACCGGAAAGCTATGGCTCAGACTTGCCCACGGGCGGATATGGGTGGCACTGGCCGGAAAGCTGCTGCCGCAGTTCCTGACGTTCCTGACAATATTCTATTCGTTTGAGTTTTATATATATAACGTCTTGGGATTTCCGCATCCGGGAGGCGCAGGCGTTATAATAATTATCGGCTTGCTGGCCGTTCTGGCATGTGAGGGCTTCGGCGTGTTCGCATTCGGCCTGATGCCGTCGCTGAGAATGTCGATGAGCATCTGTGCGCTGTGGTCGGTGCTGAGCTTCTCTGTGTGCGGCGCCACATTCCCGCTGTTCGCTATGGATAAGTTCATACAGGGTGTGGCGCAGCTCTTCCCGCTGAGACATTATTACATGATTTACCAGATGTGCGTGTTCAACGGTTATCCGCTCTCGTATGCATGGATGCACGTGATGGCACTGTGCCTCTTCGTGCTGCTGCCGCTGTTCACTATAAATAATGTGAGGAAGGCAATGCTCAACTACGTGTATATTCCTTAAAGAACTTTATTTCAATGACAGATAACGGACTCTTACATACTATTGCCGAGGGCATAAAAGACATGTGCTATATATGGGCAAAGGAGATGCGCTCGATGATTACCGACGAGGGAATGCTGATTTTCTGCATTCTGGTGCCGCTGGGCTATCCGCTGTTGTATTCATGGATATACAACAACGAAACGGTGAGAGACGTGCCGGTGGCTGTTGTTGACATGAGCCACACGGCGGCATCAAGAGAGTTCATACGTGACGTTGACGGCAGCGCTGACACGAAAGTGGCTTATTTCTGTCAGTCGCTGCAGGAGGCACGGAAGCTGACCGGGCGGCAGCAGGTGAAGGGCGTTGTGTTCATTCCGGCCGATTTTGATACTAAGCTCCAGCGGGGAGAGCAGACTACGGTAAGCGTATACTGCGACATGTCGCTTATGCTGACATATAAGGCTATCTATCAGACAACGCAGGCTGTGGCATCGGACATAAGCGCGAACATTCAGATTGCCAGGGCAGGGAACATGACAAACAGGGACGATGTGGTAACGGCATCGCCGATAGATATAGAAAGTGTTCCGATATTCAACACCACCGGCGGATATGGCAATGCTATCCTGCCGGGGGTTCTGGTGCTTATCCTTCAGCAGACACTCCTGCTTGGCATCGGACTCAGCGCTGGAACTGCGAGGGAAAACAACCGCTACCGTGACCTTGTACCTATATCGAAACACTATAACGGCATATTCAGAATTGTGCTGGGAAAGGGACTGTGCTATTTCATGATTTATATCGTCATGGCGGCATACGTGCTGCTTGCCGTTCCGCGGTTCTTCCATTTCACTAGTCTTGTGACGGCACGTTCTATTCTGATGCTGGCCGTTCCGTTTCTCATCGCTGTAATCTTTTTCGGAATGACGGTCAGCTGTCTTGTCAAATACCGTGAGAACGTGATGCTGCTTGTTGTGTTCACAAGTGTGCCGCTGCTCTTCATGAGCGGTATATCATGGCCGCTCAGTAACATGCCAGGTGTGTGGCAGGGCGTGGCAATGCTCTTTCCGTCGACGTTCGGCATAAGAGGATTCCTTGCCATCAGCTCAATGGGGGCCGATATTGAGGATATCGCACCGGATTATCATGCTCTGTGGATTCAGGCTGTAGTCTATTTCTTCATGGCTTGTATGGTTTACAGGTATCAGATAACTTCTTCAAGACTTCACGCCCTCGAATCTGTCGGCAACATAAAAGACCAGATAGCAAGGATAAGGGCCGCACGGAAAAAGAAAGAGTAACGGAAGTACAAGTTGAAAATGTCTGTGGCTGACACGATTGTCTGTGGTATCATGTTAGTTGCATTGGCCGTGCCACCATTCATTTTTCAATTAATCAGGGGCAGGAATGAGCGCATCTGCGGTTTCAAAACATTCTTGCTGCAAGCAGCTTGCGGACTGCCACAAGGAACAGGTTCGCTTCATGTATATTGGTAAAACCCAACGGTCGTTCTTTTAACCATGAAACAGATACTTTTGAAAAACAAAATTCGCAGAAATAGTTACTGTTTTAAGCTTATTCTTTGAACTTATTTTTTGAACTTATTTTTAAAGTTGTGTTAAAATATTGGCTCAAGAATAAACCTTTTCATTTCTAAGTTGTCAAACATTACGTAAAACGGCAGCAGAAAGGCAACCGGTGGCCGGCTGCGGCTGTACACATTAGTTAGCAAATAAGAAACAGGAAAGCATGAAAGAAAAAATCACATTGGTCATTGCGGCCGCTATGGTATGTACAACCGCGTCAGCGCGGCAATGGACGCTTGCCGAGTGTATAAGCTATGCTCTTGAGAACAATATCCAGATACAGAAGACGGGCATAACGCGTCGCAGTGCCGTTGAGGACCTCAAGCAGGCGCAGGCATCGCTGCTGCCGTCGCTGAGCGCACAGACAAGCCAGCAGGTTAACTATACGCCGTGGATAGAGAGCGGCATCAGCGGTGAGGGATATTCCCGTTCGTCAATAGACAAGGTATATTATAACGGCAGCTATGGCGTGAACGCCTCGTACACAATCTTCGACGGCAGCAAACGGCAGAACCAGGTGAAGCTGAGCAGGCTGGCCGAGCAGGCGGCAGCCATCGACTCGGCCACGCAGGCTCTCTCTGTAGAGGAGCAGATAGCACGGTTATATGTGCAGATTCTCTATTCGGCTGAGGCTGTCACCGTAAGCAAGGAAACGCTTGCCAACAGTCAGGCCAACGAGGAACGAGGCCGTTCATTTGTTGAGAACGGAAAGATGAGCAAGGCCGACATGGCTCAGCTGACGGCGCAGGTGGCACAGGACCAGTACAGCCTTGTCAGCGCGGAGAGCCAGGTGGCTGACTACAAGCGGCAGCTGAAGCAGTTGCTGCAGATAACGTCTGACGATTTCGATGTGGTGACACCTCAGGCCTCAGACGCCATGGCCCTTTCGGCTATACCAAGTGTGTCGAGTGTTTATGAAGGCGCGCTTGCTGTCAGGCCGGAACTGAAGTCTTATCAGAATGCCATTGACCAGAGCAAAATCAGCATGGCCATGGCAAAGGCTACGAGTCTGCCCACGCTGTCGGCAAACGGAGGCGTGACAACGTCTACGACGTCGATGAACAGCAAGGGATGGGGGCAGCAGCTGAAAAATAATTTCAACATAGGCGCAGGTGTCACGCTGTCGATACCAATCTTCGACCAGAGACAAAAGAAAACAGCATACAACAAGGCTGTGCTTCAGCAGCAGAATGCAATGCTCGACCTGAAAAATGAGCAGACAACGCTTTATTCTACGATAGAGAGCTATTGGCTGCAGGCTACGAACAACCAGAACCAGTTCCGTGCGGCCACGGTGAGCACTAAAAGCGCACAGGAGAGCTATGACCTCGTCAGCGAGAAGTTCAAGGAAGGACTTTCCAACATCGTTGAAGTGCGTACGGCAAAGGACAAGCTGCTTCAGAGCAGGCAGAATGAGCTTCAGGCAAAATATCTTGCCATTCTGAACATCGACATGCTGAACTTCTATCGTGACGGGAAGCTGAGAGAGTGAACGGCTATGACCAATTATTTCTTTCAATAATATAAACGAAGAACAATCACATTATACATAAAGGGTATGAAAGCTTTAAAGGTAAAGAAAATAAGCAAGGTGTGGATCGGTATGGCCGTCGTTGTTGTTGCGGCTGTTGCCATATGGCTGCTTTCTGACCGCAAGGAAGAGAGCAAGGTGACATTCACGCAGGAAACGGTGGGTCCGCAGACGCTCCGTTCGTCGGTGACGGCAACGGGTACCATAGAACCGGTGACATCGGTCAGCGTTGGTACGCAGGTCAGCGGTATCGTGAGCAAGATATATGTTGACTATAACAGTGTTGTGAAGAAAGGGCAGGTCATTGCAGAGCTCGACAAGACAAACCTGATAAGTACGCTGAACTCGGCAAAGGCACAGCTCAGCAACGTGCAGAGCTCACTGAACTATCAGCAGGCAAACTTCAAGCGTTATGCCGCACTTTACAAGAAAGGACTTGTCAGCGCTGATGAGTATGAGTCGGCACGGCTGAGCTATGAGCAGGCACGCGAGCAGGTGGCCTCGGCACGCGAGGAGGTGCAGCGCGCACAGACGAACCTTGGCTATGCCACCATCACCTCGCCGATAAACGGCGTGGTGCTGTCGAAAGAGGTGGAAGAAGGACAGACAGTTGCTGCCAGCTTCTCTACGCCGGAGCTCTTCAAAATAGCGCAGGACCTCACAGATATGCAGGTGGTGGCCGATGTTGACGAGGCTGACATTGGTAATGTGAAGAAAGGCGAGAGGGTTACCTTCACCGTTGACGCTTATCCGGATGATACATTTGAAGGCACAGTAAGACAGGTGCGCCAGGAGGCAACGACAACCAATAATGTGGTGACATACGAGGTGGTGATAGGTGCCAGCAATGCTGATCTGAAGTTGAAACCGGGGCTGACGGCCGATGTAACCATATACACGTCAGAGAAGCCTAACGTACTCAGCGTGAGCAATAAGGCCCTTCGTTTTACGCCGACGAAAGAAACTGTAGGCAACAAGATTATCGTTGACTGCAAAGGCAAGAACAAGGTTTGGACACTTGAGGGCAACCGTATCGTGGCACATCGTGTAACCATTGGTGAGACAGACGGCACGCACACTCAGATATTAAGCGGCATAGGCCGTGGAAAGAAAGTAATATCAAAGGTGCAGCAGGTGTCTGATGATGATGACGATGCATCACAGGAACAAGGACTCTTCAGCGGACCGGGTCCAAGAAACAAGAACAAGAAGAAATAAACGCGCGGAAATCATGACAGACAATAAAGACAGCGGCGGCCGCAAGGTTGTTATTGAACTCGACAATGTGAAGCGTGAGTTTCTTGTGGGCGGCGAGACCGTCCATGCCTTGCGGGGCGTCAGCTTTAAAATCTATGAGGGCGAGTTTGTAACCATAATGGGAAAGTCCGGCTCCGGCAAGTCAACGCTGCTCAACCAGCTTGGCTGCCTTGACACACCTTCGAGCGGGGAGTATTATCTCGACGGTGTCTCCGTGCGCACGATGAGCCGTTCAGAACGGGCCGTACTCAGAAACAGGAAGATAGGTTTCATATTCCAGAACTATAATCTGCTGCCGAAGACAACAAGTATAGAAAATGTGGAACTGCCGCTGATGTATAATCCCGGCGTGTCGGCACAGGAACGTCACGACCGTGCCGTGACAGCGCTGAAGGCCGTAGGCCTCGGCGACAGACTCTATCACAAGTCCAACCAGATGTCGGGCGGACAGATGCAGCGTGTGGCCATAGCGCGTGCGCTGGTGAACAATCCGGCCGTGATACTTGCCGATGAGGCTACCGGTAACCTCGATACGCGCACGAGCTTCGAGATTCTCGTGCTCTTCCAGAAACTGCACGATGAGGGCCGTACCATTATATTCGTAACACACAACCCCGATATTGCCAACTATTCAAGCCGTAATATAGAACTTCGCGACGGGCATATCATCTCAGACAAGCTGAATGACAATGTGCTGTCGGCGGCCGACGGCCTGGCCGCGCTGCCGGCCAGCACTGATGAGTAGGCAACGGCGATTGTGACCCAGGTTCTCTTTATTGCTGAACACACTTATGATGCGATAGATCTGCGGATTACATGTATTTGCAATGGACTGGCGCATGATTATGATGCAGCTCAGGATTACATGCATTCGCAAATAACTGGTGTCTGATGTGTTGTTTTAGTGAATTAAATAAAAAAAATGAAAGTGAACAAATGAATTTCAGTAATCTTTTTAAAATAGCCCTTCGTGCCATTGCCGCCAACAAGATGCGGTCGTTTCTCACGGCTCTCGGCATTATCATTGGCATTGCGGCCGTTATCACCATGCTTGCCATCGGCCAGGGCACGAAGGCAAGCATAAAGAGCAACATTGCCGAGATGGGCTCTAATATGATAATGATTTCGCCGGGTGCCGACATGCGTGGCGGCGTCAGACAGGATGCATCGTCGATGGAAACGCTGAAGCAGGCCGACTATCAGAACATTAAGGATGAGTGCGACTATATATCGGCCATCAGTCCTACGGTGAACAGCTCGGGACAGTTCATCAACGGCAACGAAAACACGCCGTCTACTATCTACGGCGTAAACCGTGATTACCTCGACATCAGGCAGCTGAGCGTCGAGGACGGAGAGATGTTTACCGACACCGACATAAAAACGGCTGCAAAGGTATGCGTGCTCGGACAGACTATCGTCGACAACCTTTTTCCTGACGGCACAGACCCCGTCGGGCGCGTGGTGCGCTTCAACTCCATACCATTCCGTGTCATCGGTGTGCTGAAGAAGAAAGGCTATAACTCCATGGGCATGGACCAGGACGACCTTGCACTGGCACCTTACACGACGGTCATGAAGCGTATTCTCGCGCAGACATATCTTCAGGGTATCGTCTGCTCGGCAATAACAGAAGAGGCATCACAGCCCGCCCAGGACCAGATATCGCATATTCTGCGCAGAGACCATAAACTGAAGGATGCCACTGACACGCAGCAGGCTGACGATGATGACTTTACCATCCGCTCGCAGGAGGAAATATCGAGCATGATGAACTCAACCATGAACACGCTGACCATTCTGCTGGGCTCGGTGGCCGGCATTTCACTTCTTGTCGGCGGTATCGGTATCATGAACATCATGTATGTCAGCGTGACAGAGCGTACGCGCGAGATTGGCCTGAGAATGAGCGTCGGAGCACGCGGCGTTGACATACTGAACCAGTTCCTCATAGAATCTATCCTGCTCAGCGTTACCGGCGGCATCATCGGAGTGTTGCTGGGAGTGGGCATATCTATGGGTATAAAATACGGACTGCATACGGCGATTGTCATTGAGCCGTGGAGCATAATAATGAGCTTTGCGGTCTGCACGTTCACGGGCGTCTTCTTCGGATGGTATCCTGCAAAGAAGGCGGCGCGCCTGGATCCTATTGAGGCATTGAGGTACGAGTAGCAAAGATAATAAAGCCCTTGGCTATATAAACGCAGAAGGTTTTATTGCATAAAAAAACGTTACCGGCCGTTTCTTTCGGCCGGTAATTGACTTTAAATACTTGTGCTCTTTCAAACGGATATTCATTTAAATTCTTTGGGATAAGTAAGTAGTAAATAAATCTTTATACAAAGAAACAGATTGATGGAAATTATTGTATAAATGTTTTGTACGCGAACTTTCGTCCTGTGAGATATGCGTGAAAAATAATATAAACTGATTTTCTACATTTACTTAACAGATCATTCTTATTGATTTTTATTGCTGAGCTATGAGCAAAGACAAGAAATACGGCACTTTGCTGCAGATATTTATATGGGTAATAAGGGCTCTTTCATTTAACTCGACATAGGAAGACAATATGTCACAATGTAAT
>OMUH01000064.1 GCA_900314195.1 uncultured Prevotella sp. | reverse complement strand
GGTCGGAAAACGAAAGTAGGAAGAAAACTGCTTCGTTTTCCTCCTACTCGATTCAAAAAAGTGTTTGAATGTCTGAAATTGATTATTCCCATTCTATCGTAGCAGGCGGTTTTGAAGATATGTCATAGCATACGCGGTTAACCCCCTGTACCTTGTTTATTATCTCGCTGCTCACCTTTGCCATGAAGTCGTATGGCAGATGTGCCCAGTCGGCAGTCATTGCGTCAGTACTTGTGACAGCTCTCAGGGCAATAGGGTGCTCGTACGTACGCTCATCACCCATTACACCGACAGAGTTTATTGTTGACAGAAGTATTGCACCGGCTTGCCATATATTGTCATAAAGGCTTGTACCGTCAGGCATTTTATAGTTGTGCATTTCTTCCATATATATGTCATCGGCATTCTGAAGAATTTGCACCTTCTCCCTTGTAATATCTCCAAGAATTCTTACGGCCAGTCCTGGTCCCGGGAACGGATGCCTGTTTACAAGGCTTTGCGGCATGTTAAGCTGCGTTCCCACGCGGCGCACCTCGTCTTTGAACAGCCATTTCAGCGGCTCGCACAGTTGCAGCTTCATGTCTTTCGGCAGTCCGCCTACATTGTGATGGCTCTTGATGGTCATTCCTGTAATGCTCAGACTTTCTATTCTGTCAGGATAAATGGTACCCTGTGCAAGCCATTTGGCGTCTTTTATTTTCTTTGCCTCGGCATTGAACACCTCAACAAAGTCTCGGCCTATAATCTTTCTCTTCTTCTCAGGATCAGTTACACCCTTAAGGTCAGCGAAAAACTTCTCGCTTGCGTCAACGCCTATTACGTTAAGACCTATAGCCTTATAGGCTGACATTACTTTCTGGAATTCATTTTTCCGCAGCATGCCGTGGTCGACAAATATACATGTAAGATTGTCTCCGATGGCTCTGTGAAGCAATGTAGCGCATACAGAAGAGTCGACACCGCCCGACAGTCCTAAGATTACCCTGTCTTGCTTTATGGTGTCTTTCAGCTCCTTGATGGTTGTCTCGATAAATGACGCTGGGCTCCATTCCTGCCGGCTGCCGCAAATGTTAACAACGAAATTCTTCAGCAGTGTTTTTCCCTGTGTAGTGTGGAATACTTCCGGATGGAACTGTACGCACCATACCTTTTTCGTTTCGTCAGCGAAAGCTGCATTCTTAACGTCAGAAGTAGATGCTGTAACGTGAAATCCCTCAGGGATAGCCGTTATGGTGTCACCGTGCGACATCCATACTTGTGAGTCTTTCTCAAAGTCCTTGAATATGGCACAGTTTAAATCAATGCTTGTCAGATTTGCGCGTCCGTATTCGCGCGTACCTGTTTTTTCTACTTTTCCTCCGTACTGATAGGAAATGAACTGTGCGCCGTAGCAGATACCCAATACCGGATATTTTCCGATAATCTGTGAAAGGTCGGCCTTGAAAGCTTCCTTGTCATGAACGGAGTATGGACTTCCGCTAAGTATGACTCCGATGATGGATTCGTCATTTTGTGGAAACTTGTTGTAAGGGAGTATTTCACAGAAGGTGTCAAGTTCACGCACCCTTCTGCCTATAAGCTGAGTGGTTTGTGAGCCAAAGTCAAGAATGATAATCTTCTGTTGCATGCTTATTATAAAAATAAAATTTCTTTTCCTGTTAGGAATGCCGGCGCTATATGGATGAAATCATGTAACCAAGTTAAGGGGTTCAGACTGCGCTGATTAAAATAATTATTTAATGTTATTGCCGAGTTGTTGTCGAAAATGAGCCATTAATATATTATTTCATCATTCTCATTGTTTTGCTGATAATCACTTGTTGACATTCTGATTGTCTTTATATGATATTCTGATATTATGCCTGCGATTTGTCTTCCTGTAAATTTGTCAGCAAAGTTAATGAAAATATATTTATTTGAATTACAATTGATGCTTTAATTTCCGTCAAATCTGATCAAAGCTCATTATATCTCAGAAAATAGAATGGGCCGGACTATTTCCGGCCCATAAATCTTTATTGTCAGCTTGTTTCCGAAGTATCAACCGCAAGCACCGCGACAGCTCCGTGCAATAATTATTTATGCATGTTTCAGCAGCTCTTCTATTTCGTCGTGATGAAGGTCAAGGAATGTTCTGAGCATTGCATTTACCATAGTCTTCAAGCGCATGCTTGAACGGCTTGCTGTTTTAATCTTGTCAAGCTCATATCTGATATCCTCATTGATCCAAATCTCTTTTCCCTTGCTTGTGTCGCGTTTGTACAGTTCCATGTATCCCCGGAACAAATCCCAGCTGTTGTCGGCTACAAGCCTTGGCACCGGTACGGGGCGTGATGGATTGCCGTAAGGAGAGAATGCCTGTACACCTGGATACAGCAATGCGCTTGCCTGGATTACGGCTTCGCTTTGCGGATCAGCGAACCTGACGCTTCCGGCCTTCGGTGTCATTAATGACTGTATGCTGTCAGCACTTTTCTGCGTCGGCTGCTGTGTTTCTTTCGGCTCCTCTCTTTGCTCGTTTTCTGCCGGCGCGTTGTTTGCCGGCGTTGCGTTGCCCTCCTGTACGGTCCTTAAAAGCCCTTCAAGGCCGTCCGGCATATTCATCGTATGTTGTTTCTTTTTCTTGTTGTCTATCATTTTCCTGATTATTAAGCGTTTGTTTTATGTCTTCTTTAAAAATAGCAGCAAAAGCTCTGCACTTTCAAGATCTTTTATGTGTGTGTTAAAGTGTTTTTTTCTTGCCTCTAATCATGCTGTTCTATGTTATGGATAATATGTTATGGATAATCTGCCGTGCCTGATTTTTTTTTAATGAAATTTGTTTATTCGTAGGGAAACAAATTGATTAACAGCTATATTGCGTCAGATATTCATATTATATTTTATTCATCCTTCTCTATTTCGTCGAGAATATCTTCGAAAGCGGCATTAACTATTTTGGCCTGCTGGTCGGTGCTTGCCACAGTGTTATATCGCTGTATGGCTATACCGTCGCGTATGACCGGCGTCACGTGGCCGAAGCCGCCGAACAGGTTGTCCGTGGCTGCCCAGAAATCCCATTCGTCTCTTGTGCCTGACCCCTTCTTTATTCTGTTCGGAATGAATATAGTCTTTGCGTGCACTTTCGGATCAGCTTCTCTCAGCTTGCGTATTGTCTGCAGGAATACGCCGGTAGATGATATGGTGGATGTCTCATACTGGTATGGAGTAATAATATAGTCAGCTGCCTCCAAAATAGGAATCATTCCATCGTTGGTTAGGTTTCCCGGAGTATCGAAGAGAACATATCCGTCAACCTGGTTTGCTGCATCCACTAATTTTCCTACAGCCTCCTGTCCTTTCGTAACATCGTATGCCTGTACGAAATACGACATGGCGTCTTCTCCGTATTGCCTTTTGTCGTTGTTCCTGATGGTTTGTATTGATTTCTGAATATCTGCGTCAATCACCGTCACCTGCCTGTCGCGTGAAACGAGGAAGTTGGCAAATAGCACGCAAAGGGCCGTTTTTCCCACGCCGCCTTTTTGGTTGGCAAAAACCACCATTTTATTGTTATTGAATGAATTCGACATATTTTTATATGTAAGTTTATGTGAAAAATAGAATGTATAGTTTTCGGTTTCAGCGGGAAGAATCAGCCTTTTTGCAGTATGTGTTTTAAACATATAATGCAAATAATGCCAACTTGCTCTTTCCGCTACAAAATTACTAATAATAATTATAACAACATATCTTTTTAGAAAAGAATATTAATAATTTTTTTATAGGCCTACTTGTTTATCAATGTTTTTTAATCATTATGTATTTTAATTATTTACTTTGATTTTGTATTTCATTTTATTGTAATTTTCGTCCAAGCTTACATAACTCATTAATAAATCGCAAGTTAACGTGTGTTATATCTTTGCATTATCAGTCTTTTATCGTTGAAACCATTTTGAATATATAAACTTTATGTATTTTTATTATGAAGAATGTATTATTGTCCTTTAAATAAAATGTTACTTCTTTCTTTATTTTAAGTTACATATTTAAAGCATTCTTTATTATTCCTGTATCAATGGAGCAGGCGTATGGGCGTGTTGAAATAGGCAACGGTCTGGTCAGAAAAGGCAGAATGAGGCTTAAATCTTTTTTATGGCTAAATATCATATATTTCGGGATTTATGACAAATAGTTCTGGATAATATGCTTATATTTGCAGCAGAGCCTGTGAAAGGTTCATGCTATGTTTAATAATTAAACTAATAGGAGGATTAACCATGAGACAGAATGACCGATTTGATGTAGAGGATTACAACCTCGAATTTGACAGCATCTACAATGAGGATATTGATGATATCCGCTTGACAAATTCTATTTGGTACACATGAATTTTTAAATAAATTTAGTTGAGTTTATGAAAGGGGTGTGTACAGAAAACGTACATACCCCTTTTTTAGATGTCATATACATTACAAAATGCAGACAGATTAATTTTGTATGCGTTGGATAAATCTGCTCTGCCTTTCCATTGATATGATAATCTTAAAAGACATCAGCCTTCAGCAAGAAATTGTCCACATACATGGCGCGGCCCTTGGGGCTGTTTGCAAGCTGCATGCAGACAGAATGTCTTCTTAAACTGCGGACGGCCACAAGGGCCGCTCCCTGCACGTGGACATCGTTTACATTAAAAATTTATAAGAAGAAGAAAAGTTCATGATAAAAATGAAACGTTTGCAGAACAGTTCTTTGCAATTTTTTCAAAGTGTTATTTCGCCGGCAAGACACTGTGCCATTTTCTGTCTTACTATGTCCACGTCGACATAGCTTCCAAGCAGATGCATAAGCTTTGTTACTGCGGCTTCTACCGTCATGTCTTTTCCGCTTATCACACCGGCTTCTTTCAGCTGGTATCCGGTGTCATAGAGTCCCATTTCCACGCTTCCTCTCACACATTGCGTTACGTTGACAACAACAATGCCTCTTTCTTTGGCGCGTGTCAGCAAGTTCTTCAGCCATTCGCACTGCGGTGCATTTCCGCTTCCGTAAGTGCGCATGACGATTCCTCTCAGGTGGCTGGCGTCAATGATATGGCTGAAAATGCTTTCCTGTATTCCCGGGAACAATGAGAATACGATTACATTTGCGCTCATGCTTTTATGAGGCGTCATAGGCTTGCTGTAGTCTGGCTGCAAGATTGTGTGATAGTTGAACTTGAAGTTCACGCCGGCGTCGCACAGCCGCGGGCAGTTGAAGGAGTCAAAAGCATGAAATCCCTCAGCGTTGATTTTTGTTGCCCTGTTGCCCCGTATCAGCCTGCCGCTGAAATAAATGCATACTTCCGGCACTATCGGGTGTCCGTCTTCGCGGTGTGCCGATGCAATTTCAAGACTTGTAAGCACGTTTTCCTTTCCGTCCGTGCGCAGCTGTCCCATCGGCAGCTGGCTTCCGGTCAGAATCACAGGCTTGGTAAGGTTCTGCAGCATGAAGCTGAGGGCAGATGCCGTGTAAGCCATGGTGTCAGTGCCGTGCAGTATGACAAATCCGTCGTAAGAATTGTATTTCCGCGTTATTATGTCAATCAGCTTCGCCCACAGTTCCGGCGACATGTTGCTTGAATCTATAACCGGCGAGAACTGGCAAACGTCAACCTGGGCTTCCACAAGGCTCAGTTCAGGCAGTGATTTATTAAGATGATTAAAGTCGAAAGGCTCCAGTGCCCCCGTTTTCGGGTTTCTTCCCATTCCTATTGTTCCGCCGGTGTATATGAGCAATACTCTATTTGTCAGTGACATAATAAAAAATCCCCTCTCGTAATCGTTTTCGTTAATGTTCTTGCAAATATAGTTTAAAAGTTTTTCAAATCAAAAAAAATACGGTAAATTTGCATGTACACATATTTAGAATAACCGATTATTGTTATTTTATTATTAATAAATATAAAATGAAAAAATTCATGGATGAAAACTTCCTGCTTGAAACAGAGACAGCGCAGGATCTTTTCCACAATCATGCGGCCAAGATGCCGATCATTGATTATCATTGTCACCTCGTTCCACAAATGATTGCCGAGGACCATAAGTTTAAGAGCATTACAGAGTTGTGGCTTGGCGGCGACCATTATAAATGGCGTGCAATGCGTACCAACGGTGTTCCGGAGAAATACTGCACCGGCACAGACACGTCAGACTGGGAGAAATTTGAGAAATGGGCAGAGACCGTTCCTTATACATTCCGCAATCCTCTTTATCACTGGACACACCTTGAGCTGAAGACTGCTTTCGGCATTACAAAAACCTTGTCACCGAAGACAGCCCGTGAGATATACGACGAGTGCAACGAGAAGCTGAAGCTTCCGGAGTTTTCTGCACGCGGCCTCATGCGTCATTATAATGTAGAGTGTGTCTGCACTACCGATGATCCTGTTGACGACCTTCACTTCCACAAGCAGATTCGCGAGAGCGGATTTGAAATCCACGTCATTCCGGCATGGCGTCCTGACAAGGCTATGAATATAGAGAAGCCTGACTTCGCAGAATACATGGCCAAGCTGTCAGAGGTAAGCGGTGTCACCGTTGACAGTTTCAAGCACATGGTAGATGCGCTTCAGAAACGTCATGACTTCTTTGCCGAGAACGGCTGTAAGCTTTCTGACCACGGAATAGAGGAGTTCTATGACGATGAGTACACAGATTCTCAGATAGAGACCATTTTCGCGAAGGCACTCAGAAAGCAGCAGCTTTCACAGCTTGAGGTACGTCAGTACAAGCATGCCTTCCTGAAGGTTTGCGCCGAGATGGACAATGATGCTGACTGGACACAGCAATATCACTATGGTGCTATACGCGACAACAACACATTGATGTATAACCAGCTCGGCCCTGACACCGGTTTCGATTCCATCGGCGAGTTCAACACAGCCAAGGCCATGAGCCACTTCCTTAATGAGCTTAACGTAGAGCACAAGCTGACGCGCACAATTCTTTATTGCCTTAACCCTTGTGCCAATGAGGTTATCGCCACTATGCTTGGCAACTTCCAGGACGGCGTTACCCCGGGCAAGATACAGTTTGGTTCCGGCTGGTGGTTCAACGATCAGCTTGACGGCATGACAAAACAGATGAATGCCTTGTCAGTGCTTGGCCTGCTGAGCCGTTTCGTCGGCATGCTTACCGACAGCCGCTCTTTCCTGAGCTATCCGCGCCATGAATACTTCCGTCGTTTGCTTTGCAATCTGCTCGGCAATGATGTTGAGAAAGGCCTTCTGCCTGATGACCACGAGGCATTGTCGCGCATGGTTGAAGACATTTCTTACAACAACGCAAGAAGATATTTCAAATTCTATTAATTAAATAAGGTAATTCCCCATCTTTTGCAATGATGGGGAATTATTATTTAAGGCCATATCTTTTAGCCTTTTTTGTATCATTACCGGAAAAAATGACAAAGAAAATATTAACAATAATCTCGTTGATATCATCGTTTACAGCCATTCTGCTTTTTCTGGAACACCTTATGATGAACAGGCATTTGAAAGACTCATTTGAGCAGCAGCTTGACGACGATGATGTAATGTAACATAAAAGTATTCCTATTGTGATACTGCCTTATTCGTACAGAAATACTACAGTATTCCTGTACGAATACTGTCCCGGAGTCGTGGTATGCGATTTTCTGGCAGTATGAAAACATTACAGGTCTGCCATATTCTGATATTGTTGAATACGAAATATGAGCAGACCTGTTTTTTTACAGCTAATAATGAATCATATGTTGACTTTGTTTATAAGTCCGTCAGGGCTGTAGGTCAGCGGCGACACTTTAAGGCTTCTCAGCCACGTCGTCCCGTTGCTCGGCACGCAGTCGTGGTGGAAGAGGAACCACTGTCCGTTATATTCCGTAATGCAGTGGTGTGTTGTCCAGCCTACTACGGGGTCGAGGATTACGCCTTTATATTCGAATGGTCCGTAAGGATTGTCGCTTGTGGCATAGCAAATGAGATGCGTGTCGCCGGTGGAATAGCTGAAATAATATTTTCCGTTGTATTTGTGCATCCAGCTTGCTTCAAAGAAACGGTGCGGATCATCTGCCGTCAGCGGCTGTCCGTTCTTGCCGACAATAATGACCGGCTTTGGCGCTTCGGCGAATTGCTGCACGTCATCGGTCATCAGGGCCACTCTTGACGGAATGGGCAGTTCCTTTTCCTTTGGCAGATATTCGTTTTTGAGGGCTTTGTTGTCTTTGTACCATTGCAGTTGCCCGCCCCATATACCTCCGAAGTATACATATATCCTTCCGTCGTCGTCCTTGAACACGCAAGGGTCAATGCTGTATGACCCGCGTATAGGATTGTCGCAGGCTTTGAACGGTCCTTCTGGCGAGTCAGAAACGGCCACGCCGAGATGGAAAACACCGTTATAGTCTTTTGCCGAGAAAATGAGATAGTAATGTCCGTTTTTCTCAACAACATCGTTGTCCCACATTTGTTTCTCAGCCCATGCCACATCAGCCACGTCGAGAATTTTCCCACAGTCGGTCACGGTGCCGTTCATCGGGTCGCCGTCAATTCTCAGAACATGATAGTCTTTCATCTGGAAATGTCCGCCGTCGTCGTCAAAGGCTGCGCCGCTGTCCCAGTCGTGCGATGGATAAACAAATATTTTATTGTCAAACACATGTGCCGACGGGTCGGCCATATAATCTTTCGGATATAAATATCTTTCTTCCATATCTTTTTGTAGTTTAAATATTTTGAAAAACCTAATAAGTGTTTCTTCCGCTTTTATCGTTGGCAGGACTTAATCTACTCAGTCTTAACCGTTTCATCTAAGGTAAAAGACTGATTTAATTGGTCTTTTCCAATGTAAGCGTATCCGCCTTTACGGAGACGCTTACTCTCATCTTTCTTTCCCTTTGTTTTCCGGCCGTTAACTGGCAGAGTATAGTCGTCTAAAAGCTTGATTATTTATTTCTGCTCAGTATTTCTTATTCGTTTCTAGTCCTTGCCTCTATTTTTTTGTTGATGTCGTCAATTACATCGTCGGTCAGCTCATATTTGGATATAATAAACATGGCCAGTATAAGCAGTATGGCCGGAATGACACAAACCAGCCACAGAATGCCTTGCTGTGCGAACGGAGTTTGCGAAACAGCATTGTCTTTGTCGAATTTCACGAACGAAAGAACCAGTCCCGGTACAACGCCTCCGAGAGCCATGCCGGCTTTGTAGAAAATGCCTGTCAGTGCGTTCACTATTCCTGATATTCTTCTGCCGGTAGTATATTCACTGTAAGAAATCACTTCAGGAACCAGTGCCCACATATATCCTGTGGCTACAATGACGCCTGTAGACTTTATGAACTGTGCCACGTAAACCAGCCAAATCTGCGATTTCAAGGCAGGTATGACAGATACAAGATAGAGAACAGCCATTCCGAAGATGGCTATGCTGAGGAATACATAGAACATTCTTTTTTTGCCGATAGCTCTTTTTATTGCCGGCACCATGGGCATGAATATAAACGACGGCACGGAACCGAGCCCCATGAATACCGACATCTCTTCAGGAGTTCCGTTCACATTATATATCATGTAGTAAGAACCTGCGGAATTGCCGATAGCCATCATTGCAAACGCAGTTATGAAGAAATACGCAAGTATGCGCAGCGGTCTGTTTCGCGTAAATTCCAGCCACAGGTCGCTGACCTTCACTTTCTGCATGTCTTTTTTATCCATCACCACACGTTCCTTCGTCTGCGAGAAACAGAACACCAGCAGGCACAGTCCGGCCAGTGCGTATATAGACATAGTAATGAACCATGCATTGGCGTCGGCCGCCGTGTTTATGCGGTGGTCGGGTGACAAGCCCGCCACTATTACCGGTACGCCCAGGGCCACGGCCAGTCCGCCGGTGTTGGCCATAAACATTCTTACAGATGTCAGTATGGTTATTTCGTTTGTATCGCGTGTCAGGCTGGCGTTCAGGGCACCGTACGGCACATTGACGAGCGTGTAGCACATCGACATGCCGACATACGTCACGTAAGCATATACGAGGTTGCCCGATAACCCGTCCCAGAAACAGAGTATGGCCAGTCCTGACAGCGGAATGCCACCGAGCACAAGATAAGCCCTGTATTTTCCCCACTTTGGGTTGTGGCTGTCTACGAATGCGCCCACTACCGGGTCCCACAGCACGTCGACAATTCTTACTATAAGAAACATAATGGCTGCTGCCTGCGGAGATATTCCGAATACATTGGTGTAGAACAGCAGCAAATACATGCATATAGTTTGATAAATAAGGTTTTGTGCGAGGTCGCCGGAGCCGAATCCTATACGCTGCAGCCAGTTAAGATGATAGAAGCCATTATGCTTCCCGTTATCAGTTTTTGATATTTCCATATAATTTCCTTCAGTATTTCTTCTTTCTTTATGCGTTTATGTTGAAGCGGCAATTATTCTTTGTTTTTGTCAAGATCCATTTCAGCAAGTCTTGCGGCGGCATATATTCCCATTGCTTTGTAACCTTCAGGGTTAAGATGCAGCCAGTCGTCAGAATATTCCGCTTTCATTTGCCATGGCCTGGCCTCGTTTCTCACCAGTCGGTCAAAGTCAATAACGCCGTCGCAGACATTCTGCTCTCTTATCCATTTGTTTATTGTTTGTCTCATGGCCTCATGGAAGAAGCTGAACCATGCGTTGCCGTATGTTGGTGTGATGGTTGCCATTATCACTTTAAGTCCGTTCTTATGTGCTTCAGCTGTCATAGCCTTGTATGCAGCAATAAGACTGTCGGTTATGGCATTATAATTTTCTGTTGATATTCCTATGTCGTTAGTTCCTTCAAAAATAATAACCGCAGAAACGCCTTTCTGTCCCAGTATGTCGCGTTTGAAGCGTTTCACGGCAGGTTCTGAAATGCCGCCTTTAATGACACAGTTTCCTCCTATTCCCAGATTAAGGATGCCGCATCTGCCACCCATGCTCTCAGCCATGCGGTCGGGCCATCTGTTTTGCAGGTTTGTCGTGCTGCCGCGCCCGTCGGTGATGGAATTTCCAAGAATGGCAACGGCATTGGCCGTGCTTATGACGTTCAGTTGTGATATGACATACCAGTGGTCAGTTTTCTCAATAACCTTTCCGCTGCCGTCAGCACCTTTATATATATAGGATGTGGTGCGTGACCCGCGGTGAGATGTCAGCAGCTTCGGCACCTGCTCGCCAAAAGATATCGTTACGCTGAGCTTCTGCAGTGGGCGCAGGTTATAGTCGGCGGCATCACTTTCAGCCTTGCCTCCTGCCGGTATCAGCAGTCTTGTATTTCCTTTGAAAGTTAATTTCTTTAATGTTTTTTTGTTTATGTTGCATGAATCGCTTGCATCGGCAATGGTCACGCTGGTTATTTCGAGCGGTTCTGAGCTGAACTCATTCGACAGTTGCAGCATTATCCTGCTGCCTCCTGCCGACACCTTTATAATCTGTCTGACAGATTTCCCAGTCATGGCAGATTTCGGCTGGTCATGCCTGCCAGCAAACTCGGCAGCAGCCGCCCAGGTGCCCATCCATCTGTTTCCGGCGGAATGATCCTGAGCGGCGGCAGCTGTCATGATGAATGAAATTGCTGATAATATCAAAAGTTTGTAGATTGTCATCGGAAATATTTGATCAGGGTTTTGTTTAAAAAGAAGTGTTTGAATTTTTAAGTGTGTGTTCAGGTTTGGAACTCTGTTCAGAACCTTAACCTGTTGCAAAATTAACACAGGTAGCTTTTTCTTGCTTGCAAAATCATTTCTGTTGCGTTTATATTTGTTTCATGTATTCTTTTTTGTATCAATTGGGGCAAATGTTATTTAAATTCGTCTCAATTGTATGCTTTTTTAATGTTCATATTTGTTATATTTGCAACAAATATTTAAAACCTATATGACCTTGCACAATCTTAAATTACATTATTTTCTCACGGGCATTGCCTTCGTATTTGTCTCTTTGTTGCTGACCGCGTCAACAGGGCGTTTTTACAGCGGCGACAAGCTTTCAAGCAGCCTTATCACATGCATCTCACAGGATCATTATGGATTTATATGGGTAGGCACGGAATATGGTCTTAATAAATTCGATGGCTATAGTTATGTCAGTTATATGCATCATAACAATGACACGTCGAGCATAACCGACAACACCATCACCACGTTTCTCAGTGACAGTCGTGGCCGGTTGTGGATAGGAACGGCCAAAGGACTTGCCCGCTATGATTATCATGCAGACAAATTCATAAGATACCGTATGCCAGGCGGTGCTGCGCCGCGAATATATTCTCTTATAGAAAGTCACGATGGCAGCATACTCGTCGGTACGGCAGGCCGTGGATTGTGGTCTCTTGACCGCGACGGAGAGAATTTGAAATATGTGAATGAGCTTTCCAAAGGCGGCGACAGCCTTTTTGTCACCCACATGTATGAAGACCGTCATGGCTCGCTGTGGCTGTCAAGTCATTTGCCTGCGTTCTACTGCTACAGTAAGTCTTCCGTCGGAGCGACGGTCAGGCGCAGTTTTGAATCGCCGTGTGGTGCTCCGGTCAGTTTTCTGCCAATGCATGACGGACGTCTGCTCATTGCGTGCATGTATGGCTTTATAGAATATGACTACCGTAAGAACAGCATTGTGCCTTCATCATTCTCGCTTGGAAAATACTCTAATGCCGTAACCATTAACAAGGCATTGTTTGACCGTCATGGCAATCTGCTTGTCTGCACGTCTGAGGCCGGTTTGCTTACTGTGAAGAAGGGCAGCGGAATTACGGTTGGCAGTGATGCCGGAAACGATCAGCATTTCAGTCTGTCATCGGCATGGATAAGTGACGGCTTCCAGGACAAGAACGGAAATCTGTGGCTTGGATGTTATAAAAAAGGACTTTATATGGCCGGCAATCAGAGCGATGCGTTTCAGGCATGGCGGCTGTCGGCACAGAATGTGTCAGCAGGCGGAAGTATAACATCGCTTGCCCAGAATGCTGACGGGGCTGTTTATTGCGCGGTGCAGAACAGCGGCATCTTCATGTTCGACCGTGACGGCCGTTTTGCCGGACATCCACAGTCGCCGGCAGGAACAAGCATTATATATCGTGACAGGAAAGGACGTTACTGGATAGGCACCGGACATGCGCTTTACAGTTATAACCCTCTTTCTGGTGCTTACAGTCAGGAGTTCACGTTTTCATCGGCCGGAATATTCTGCATAGCCGACAATGGAGCAGGTCAGCTTTTTGTGTCGGTTTATTCAAAGGGACTGTATGTTTATGATGTTGCAGAGAGACAGATAAAAAAGTATGATATGAACATGCGTTCTCCTCACGGCTATTTGTGCAATGACTGGGTGCGCGCGCTGCTGACAGACAGCCGTGGAATGCTGTGGATAGGCACGTCGAGCGGCATCAGCTGCATGAATCCCGCAAACGGGCATTTTGACGTTATGGGCTGGAACTGCCTTATGCACGGCAAGCAGATAAACAGCCTGTGCGAATATTCCGGCAGAAACATCGTGATAGGTACTGACCAGGGACTTTTCCTTTATGACAGAAAGCGGAACCAGGCAAATCTGTTCCCAGGGTCTGAGCTCTTGAGCGAGAAGCAGATAATGGCCGTCACGCACGACCGTGCCGGCGATTTGTGGATATCAACCACGTCGGGGCTCTGGCAGTATGATCATTCCCACCGTAAGTTCATTGCGCATATCCGCGGCAACGGCCTTTTCACGCATGAATATTCCATGGGAGCTGTGCTGCACGGTGCTGATGACATGGTGGCCTTTGGTGCCGGCGACGGAATAACAGTGTTCTATCCTGACAGGGTAAGGGCAGGAAGGCAGAAGCTCGGAAAGGTGTACTTGACGAATATAACGGCAGAAGGAGAGCATCTTGACTTTTTGCAAAAGAAAATAGATGTTCCTTACTCAAAAAACAGTTTCCAGCTTGAATTTTCAATGCTCGACTTTAAAAATCCTGACGACATAACTTTCCAGTACCGCATAAACGGCGGCGCATGGCTTTCAACGGAAGAAGGCTATAACAGGATAGTCTTCAACAAACAGCCGTCAGGTGATTATCACATCCAGGTGCGTGGGGCGGCAGGCGGCGTTGTCTCGCCTTATGTGACAATGGTGCACGTGCGGGTGCTGCCGCCGTGGTATTTCTCGCCGCTGGCATGGATTGTTTATTTCCTGATTGTGTGTATGGTTGTTTTCTATTCGTTCAGAACTTACAGCCGTCGCAAGAAAATGGAAATGGACGAGCAGAAAATGCGGTTCCTCATTGACACCACTCACGACATAAAAACACCTCTGACCCTGATCCTCGGGCCAGTGAGAAAGCTGAAGGAAACGATTACCGACGGCGAAGGAAAAAAATATTTAATGACAATAGAGAACAATGCGCAGAGACTGCTCTTGCTTGTCAACCAAATACTCGATCAAAGGCGCATAGACAAAGAGCAGTTCAAGCTGCACTTCGCGGAAACAGACATGAAGGGCTTTGTGGAGAACATATTAAATATGTATAAGTTCACGTCAGAAGAGCGGCATATAGCGCTTGGCGTTGACGCTCCTGACGGCAAGATGCCTGTATGGATAGACCGTGACAATTTCGGTAAAGTGCTGCATAACCTTTTAAGCAATGCCTTCAAGTATACTTTTGACGGAGGGCATATTGAAATAGTTATGTCGTTGGAGAAAGAATGGTGCTATGTAAAGGTTGTTGACGATGGTATCGGCCTGCGCGAGCATAATCCTGGCAAGTTGTTCGAAAGGTTCTATCAGGGCAGCAACGCTTCAGATTTTCATATCAGCGGAACGGGCATAGGCCTTAACCTGTGCCGTGCCATTGTTGAAATGCACGGCGGAACAATTACGGCGCGTAACCGCAGAGACGGGCAGCGCGGTGCTTGCATCGAGGTCAGACTGCGCCGCGGCAACAGCCATCTGCCGCAGGAAGAGCTTGTTCATGAGCTGCCGCAGGAAAACGCAAAAAAAAGGCAGGCAAGCAAAAACTGCCGGATTCTTGTTGTTGATGACGACAAGGAAATAGGAAAATACATAAGCGGAGAGCTGTCGTCATGGTATCGTTTTACGTTTGCCTATGACGGGCGTGAGGGGCTCGCGCGGCTGCTTGCAGAGAAAGACTCTGTAGATCTTGTCATCAGCGATGTGAAGATGCCCGTCATGGATGGCATTCAGATGCTGAAGGAAATAAAGAGCAACAGCAACATAAGCGATATTCCTGTCATACTCCTGACCTCAAAGGCTGAGATTGCTGACAGGCTTGACGGGCTTCGCCATGGTGCCGATGCCTTTCTCGCCAAGCCGTTTGACATAGAGGAATTGCATATTCTGATTGATAATCTGATAGGAAATGTCAGACGGCTGAGAGGAAAGTTTACCGGTGCACTGGAACAGAAAGACAAGATTGAAGAAATAAAGCTGAAGGGAAATGACGAAACGCTGATGAGTAAAGTGATGAGTTGCATAAATGAAAATCTCGGGAACTCGGATTTTAATGTTGACATGCTTACTAAGGAGCTGGGAATCTCACGTGCCCAGCTGCACAGGAAGATGAAGGAGATAACAGGCGTGTCTACGGCAGAGTTCATACGCAATCACCGTCTTGAGCAGGCAGCGAAGCTGCTCGCCAAAGGCGATCTGGCTGTCACGCAGGTGGCATACGCTGTCGGGTTTAATTCGGCCGGACATTTCTCGGTTACGTTTAAAAAATATTATGGAGTGTCGCCTACAGAATATTATGAAACAAATAAAAAAGCAAAAAATACATCTGAATAAGCCTTCAAGCCTGTTAAATGCTACATTTGTAACAATATCATGAGTATCGCTTACGGCCTCAATAGCCGGTTTGTGATTAGTGAGAAAACATTCTGTTTACAGAAAAGTCAACTCAAAAATAAAAACCTTTTAACCTGAATATGAAATTTATTGTTCTTTCTTTTCTTGCATGTCTTTTCGCGGTAACAGTCCGTGCCGACAATGGCTACCGCCTGTGGCTTGCCGGCAAGGCGCATAACATCTGTCGTGTTACATTTGTCAAACCGGTGGAGCCGGCTTGCAAAATGGTTGCAAAAACGCTGGCCGACGAGATACATGCTTACTGTAATAGTGAGAAACTTGTTGTCAATATAAAGGAAGGCAGTCCGGCAGGCAGCTTCTTTATTCATGGTGACACACTGGAGGCAGCAGACATGACAGCAGCGCTGTATGGTGCCTATGCTCTGTTGCGGCGGCAGGCTGTCCTGCCCGGTGGCGTTGTGCCGCAACTGAAAAGCCGTCCGCTGGTGGCAATGAGAATGCTCAACCATTGGGATAATCTTGACGGGAGCATAGAGCGCGGATATGCCGGACGGAGCATTTTCTGGAGCACCGGCAAGGATAAAAACGCCTGGCTCGGACGGATAAAAGATTATGCACGTGCAAACGCGTCAGTGGGAATAAACTGTGTCTCCCTGAATAACGTAAATGCATCGCCAGACATACTGAAAACGGAATATATTGATTCTGTGCGGATGATAGCCGATGTCTTGCGTCCCTATGGCATAAAGGTCTTTCTCAGCATTAATTTCGCATCGCCAATGGCACTGAAGGCAACGCCGACGGCCGACCCGCTTGACAAGAAAGTGATTGGCTGGTGGACGGGGAAGGTAAAGGATATATACCGCGTGATACCCGACTTTGGTGGTTTTCTTGTTAAAGCAAGCTCAGAGGGACAGCCTGGTCCCAATGACTTCGGCCGTTCGCATGCTGACGGAGCCAATATGCTCGCGGCAGCATTGAAGCCATTCGGCGGAGTCGTTATCTGGCGCAGCTTTGTTTATGGTGCAAACCATAAAGGTGAAGACAGGGTGATGCAGGCTGTCAGTGAGTTCAAGCCGCTTGACGGCAAGTTTGCCGGTAATGTGATTTTACAAAGCAAGAACGGACCGCTTGATTTTCAGCCGCGTGAGCCGTATGCACCCATTTTTGATCAGATAAAAAGCACGCGGCAGGCGGCAGAACTCCAGATCACGCAGGAATATACCGGTCAGGCAAGACACCTTGTGTATCTTGAACCTATGTGGAAAGAGTTTTTCTCTTATGTCAACGTGAATAATCTTGACTGTGTTGCCGGTGTGGCGAATACAGGCAATGACGAGAATTGGTGCGGGCATGATTTCTCTCAGGCTAACTGGTATTGTTTCGGCCGTATGCTGTGGCAGGACAGCTCAGCGGTGCGAATTCCAATAGCTGAGGAATGGCTGTTGCAGACATTCAATACAAGAGATGCTTATTTCCTCACAGAAATGGAACGCGTCATGAACAGCAGCCGTGAGGCGTGCGTTGACTATATGATGCCGCTCGGACTGCATCATATCTTTAAGTTTGACCACCACTATGGTCCGGAACCTGACGGATATAAAAAGGATTATCCTCTTGAATGGTGTCCTGTTTATTATCATAAGGCTGACAAGCAGGGAATTGGCTTTGACAGAACGGTAAAGAGCGGCAGCGGGGCAACAGCGCAATACAGAGAGCCGTTCTGCCGGTTGTATGAAGATGAAGGCCTGTGCCCGGAAAAATACTTGTTGTGGTTTCATCATGTGTCTTGGAACAGTAAACTGTCTAACGGAAAGACTCTTTGGCAGAATATCGTATTGCATTATGACCGTGGCGTTGCTGCCGTTGCTGATTATAAATATGTGTGGAGCACCATGCGGCAATATGTAGACAGTGAGCGATGGCAGAGAACAGCAGCACTGCTGGAAGAGCAGTATCAGAATGCATGTGAATGGAAACAGACCTGCATTAATTATTTCAATTCTATAAGAACGGGACGATGAAAAAATATTTTTTGGTCTTGACGGCCGCAATGATTTTGTTTACATATAATAATGTGTACGGTCAGGTCTCACTGAAACGAAGCGGCAATGCCATTTTTTTATCAGTAAAGAACTCGCCTATGCTTGTTCTTGGCGGAGAGACAGGTAATTCCGAGGCTACGTCAGTTGATGACATTCGCAATCTGTTTGGGAACAGCGTTCTTATGAATACTGTCAACACACTGTTTGTTCCTGTCATGTGGGATATGACAGAGCCGGAAGAAAATCATTTTGATTTCTCGTTGATTGACGAGACAATAAAGCAGGCACGCGGGAAGGAAAAGAAAATCATTTTCCTGTGGTTCGGCGCATGGAAAAACTCAATGAGCTGCTATGCTCCGGCATGGGTCAAGAAAGATACCGGCCGTTTTCCGCGGGCTGTTGATGCCGCCGGAAACAAGATGGAAATAGTCACGGTGTTCTCAGACAACCTGCTTGCAGCTGACAAAAAAGCGTTTTGCAAGGTGCTGGCTCATATTCATGATGTTGATAATGAAGAGAATACTGTGATAATGATGCAGATAGAAAATGAGATAGGAATGCTCGGCGCTGCCCGCGATCATTGCCCTTTGGCAGAAAAAGCATTCGCAGAATGGCAGAAAAGCGGTAACCATTCGATTTAGGCCGTCCTGTAATCAAACAAAAAATCCCGAGGTTATTC
>OMUH01000088.1 GCA_900314195.1 uncultured Prevotella sp. | reverse complement strand
GCCGGCCCACAAAAAATGTCATAACCGCTGAAAATAATTGTATGCGTTTTGATGTATCGGTTTTAATGTTAAAATCGGTCGAACATTATTTGTGGGCCGGCACGGGGCACGGCCCCTACGCGCTGATTATATTCTTGCTTGTCATTAGGCGCATATATTTACATTGAGTTCATCAAAATAACGATTGTGAAACCTTTTCTTTGATCGTCAGTAAATTGATTGTCAGTAAATTATAAATAAGGATAACTGCTAAATTGTCAGCAGTGTCGTTAATCATAAATTATCCTTTTGTTTCCTGTTCTTCTTTCATATCAAGGAAATTTCCTTTAGTATCATAGAATTCATACTGCAGGAAAGCCAGTTTCTGTGACGGCACAATATGTATTCCGAAACCATATTTCAGCTTCCATTTCAGGCCTAATGAAATAAATCCCTTGTCTATGAATGCCGCAACGTAAGGGTGTACGTGCAGATAGAATTTCTTTATCCCTACCTTGTTTACCAGCCTGTCAATTTTTCTTTCCAGCTGGTCAGTGAAGAGTATGCTTGATTTTATTTTTCCTGTTCCGTTGCATGTAGGGCATGTCTCTTCAACGTTTACGTCCATAGCCGGCCTTACCCTCTGCCTTGTTATCTGCATCAGTCCGAACTTGCTGAGCGGCAGAATGTTATGACGGGCTCTGTCTTTCTGCATATTCTTGCACATGCGCTCGTAAAGCATCTGCCTGTCTTCGGCAAGGTTCATGTCGATGAAGTCCACGACAATTATTCCGCCCATGTCCCTGAGTCTCAGTTGTCGTGCCAGTTCATCAGCGGCTCCGAGGTTAACGTCGAGAGCGTTTGCTTCCTGTTCCTTTTCTCTTGTTCTGTTTCCACTGTTAACATCGACAACGTGCAGTGCCTCTGTGTGTTCAATGATGAGATATGCTCCGTGTTTGTAGTTTACGGTGCGTCCAAAGCTTGATTTTATCTGTTTTGTGACGTTGAAGTTGTCGAAGATAGGAACCTTTCCGGTGTAAAGCTTTACGATATCCGTTTTGTCAGGAGCTATCAGCGACACATAATGTTTTACGGCCTTCATCACGTCTTCATCATTGACGTATATGTGCTCGTAAGTAGGGTTGAAGAGGTCACGCAGCATGGCAACCGCTCTTCCGCTTTCCTCATAAACCAGTTGCGGTCTTTTCTGTGTTTTCTGTGCTTTGGTTATAGCTCCGCTCCATCTCTGTGTGAGCACCTTCATCTCGGCATCAAGCTCTGCAACGCGTTTGCCTTCGGCAGCTGTTCTGACAATTACTCCGCAGTTCTTAGGTTTAATGCTGTGTATGAGCTGTTTCAGCCTTGCCCTTTCCTCTCCGCTTTTTATTTTTGAAGAAACAGAAACCTTATCACCGAAAGGGATAAGAACAAGGTATCGTCCGGCGAACGAAAGTTCTCCAGTCAGTCTTGGTCCCTTAGTAGAAATAGGCTCTTTTACAATCTGCACGAGCACCTCCTGTCCAACCTTCAGCACTTGTGTAATGCTCCCGTCTTTGTCGAGGTCAGGCAGTTTCTGTGCTTTTGCGAACGGCATCAATCTTTTCCGGTCACTTTCTACCTGCTTCAGATATTTCTCATACGAGTTGAACTGGCTGCCCAAATCAAGATAATGCAGAAATGCATCCCGTTCATATCCCACATCAACGAAACAAGCATTAAGTCCCGGCATTAGTTTTTTCACCTTTGCTACATAGATGTTTCCGACAGAGAAGGACGCCTTTCTAGGCTCATTCTGATATTCCACGAGCTGTTTGTCCTCAAGCAGCGCAATGGAAATATCTTTCTGCTGTACATCGATGATTACTTCGCTTGTCATTTCTTTTGTTTGTTTTGTGAGTCGTTTAAAATTAAAGGGTATGCCTGCAAGTCATATAACTTGTTGACACACCCTGCAGTGGTAGAATAGACAACAGTCAAGTTGTTACTTGCTCTTATGTCTGTTCTTGCGTAATCTCTTTTTACGTTTGTGAGTTGCCATCTTGTGGCCCTTCTTTTTCTTTCCGTTTGGCATAGTTATTTATATTTTTAAATTAGTGTTGAATCATTAGAAATTCCCGTTTTCCTCATCTTCGGGTTTCTTCATATCCGTGCAGAAACTCTTTGATGGCTTAAAGCAAGGTATGTTGTGTGCCGGGATAGTCATCGTAGTGTTTTTTGATATGTTTCTGGCAGTTTTCTCGGCACGTCGTTTAATTATGAAGCTGCCGAATCCACGCAAATAAACAGCCTCTTGTTTTTTCAGCAAGCTGTCTTTGATATTTTGCATGAAAGCTTCAACAACTACCGATACATCTTTTTTAGGAAGTCCTGTTTCAGTTGCAATAGCATTGATGATATCTGCTTTTGTCATGTCTGTATTTGAATTATGTTTTCTGTTTTACAAACTATTGTTTAATCGGATTGCAAAGTTACATGTTTTTTATGAGAAACAAAAATAATATTCTTCGTTTTTTTTATAAAAATATCAGTCTAACTGTTTGTAAATCTTGATTTTATTTGTATACATTTTATAATATACCGTTACATGTAACAATAGTCCGGTAACTTTTTAGTTAAAATCGTTAACAAATGAGATTCGTCCCAGATGAAAATAAAGTATTTTTTATTACATATAATTGATATCGTCAGAGTATACCGTACACGTTTTCAGATTGAGTTTGAGTTCCGCAACGCAAAAGGGTATGCCTCGCTTAATAGATGCCAGGCAAGAAGCACAAATAAACTCAGGACACACTTCAATATGTCCTTCACCTCTATGAACTGCCTTAAGATGGCAGCCAGGAAGATGTGACTGGACTATTCTGTGAGTAATCTGAAGACTATGGCACATGGTCAATATCTGATGAAAAGGTTTATATGCGTGTCTGGCATTGAACCGGACAGCAATTTAATCTCTAAGCTCCAAAATGAGGTGATCTCGCTAACGTCGCTTGTCCAAAGGGATGCGGCGTAATAAGGGAATCAACTCTGTTAAAATAGTTAAGAATTAAATTACCGAAGTATTGATGTAAGTTTTTTGTTTTTATTTCATTTTTCGTCGTTTTTGTTTCTTTGTTTTTTGTAACTTTGCAATAAATTTAAAAATTAGTCTTTATGAAACAAACGAAGATAGTTGCTTCGATAAGTGATTTACGTTGTGACCAGGATTTTATCCGCAAGCTTTTCTTTGCCGGCATGAATGTTGTCAGAATGAATACTGCCCATGCCACAGAGGCCGGAATACGCAAGATTGTAGCCAATGTGCGCGCTGTTTCGCCTCATATCGGCATTATGATAGACACAAAGGGTCCTGAGGTAAGAACAACCGGTGTTAAAGAGCCGATACCCTATAAGACCGGCGATGTCGTTAAGATTTTCGGTCGTCCGGAGATGGAATCGTCACACGACATTGTAAACCTCAGTTATACCGACATAACAAAAGATGTTAAGATTGGTGATGACATGCTTTTCGATGACGGCGAGATAGACATGAAAGTGCTCGACAACGACGGACCGATGCTTACCGTTCAGGTTCAGAATGACGGTGTGCTGGGCTCACACAAAAGTGTGAACGTGCCGGGTGAGCATATAGATCTGCCGGCTCTGACTGAGAAAGACATCAGAAACATCAGGCTGGCCTGCGAGCTTGACATTGATTTCATTGCTCACAGCTTCGTTCGTTCTGCCGCTGACGTAATGGCTGTTCAGAAAGTGCTTGACGAGTGCCACAGTGACATAAAGATAATTTCAAAGATAGAAAACCAGGAAGGTGTAGACAATATTGACGAGATTATCGATGCGTCATACGGCATCATGGTGGCTCGCGGCGATCTTGGCATTGAAGTGCCTGTCGAGCGTATCCCCGGCATCCAGCGCCGCATAATCAAGAAATGCATACAGAAGAAGAAGCCGGTCATAGTGGCAACCCAGATGCTCCATACTATGATTCACAATCCTCGTCCTACCCGTGCAGAGGTAACCGACATTGCCAATGCCATTTTCTATCGCACCGATGCATTGATGCTTTCCGGTGAGACGGCCAGCGGAAAATATCCCTTGGAGGCTGTGCAGACCATGGCTCGTGTTGCTGAGCAGGCAGAGAAGGACCGTTCTAGTGAAGACCGCATAGACCCTAATCCTGACGGCCACATGACACAGCGTCAGTTCCTTGCCAAGGCTGCCATAGAGAGCATCGACACATTGGGCGTTGCCGGAATAATCACCGACAGCGAGACCGGTGCCACAGCCCGTGCCCTGGCTGCCTACCGTGGCAACAAGCCTGTTCTTGCCATCTGCTATAATGAGAAAACCCAGCGATGGCTGAACCTCAGCTATGGCGTCATACCTATTTATCAAAAGGAAGCAATCAGCTCACAGCAGATGTTCATTGCTGCCGTTCGTATGCTGCGCCAGAAAGGCTATCTGAAGCCGGAAGACAAGATTGCTTATCTTAGCGGAAGCTTCGGCGAGGGTGGCGGAACAACCTTTGTAGAGATTAACAAGGTCAGCAAAGTGTTTGATAACAGCTATAAGTTCAATCTCCCGGGCAACAGAAAAGAGTAAACGATTTTTTTATAACGTAGGGATTATGTTTTCCCGAAGAAAGTGTCCCTTGCAGCTGTCCGTAAAATGTATCTAATTACGGTTACGGACAGCTGCAAGGGACACTTTCTTTTTACGTCATCTTCTTTGCAGAATTTGTTTTAATCCGGGAATAATTTTAGAAGGAATTTCTTTGAGTATAATAGCTTTTGCCTCGCGCGGCGAGAGCCGGTAAAACCTGACGGCCTGACTTGATTTAAGGAAAAGCTCTTCAACGTAATATTTTATTCCGGAACGTATGACCGTGTTGCGTGCATACATTCCGAAATTGCCTCTTTTGAACATTACCTTGACAATGCTTTCTGTCCATTTGCTGTCGTCGTCGTTTATTGCTACCGGCAGTCCCTCCGCCTTTAATCCTAATTTTCTGACGCACAAAGCCTCAAAGGCCTTAAACGCCTTTGTCATGCCGAGACTGAATATATATCTTTCTATTTTCTCATGCACGTCAGCGTCGGCAGGTAAATGTTCTAATAGAACCGTCAGGTCACACAGGTGCCGCATGCCTATGCCGAGCTCTATGAAATGATGATAAAGATGAATGAATGTGTAAACGACTTCTTCTGCCGGCGGCAATACCGGAACATCATGCTGTCCGATTTTTCTGTAAGACGTGCTACAGCCGGCAATAATGGCGTCAAATGCTTTCTGGTTTCTTGCTGAAGCAAATTTCATCAGCCTGTGGTGCATTTCAAAGTGCACGTCCTTGTATGTGAAGGCAAGATGAAGCGCATCTCTTTCCGCATCGTCGAAGGTTATGTTCCATTCGTCCTTTATTATCCGGACAGCCTTCTCAAAGTCTTTCTCTCTGACAAAAAAGTCAATGTCGCCTACGTCGCGTGTGTCGGGATCAAAATATATAGCTGCAATTGTCGGTCCTTTTACAACGAAAAAGCAGACATCATTGTCTTGCAAAAGACAGCACAGCTCGGCGAGCCTCTGCCGCACGTGTCTGTTGCCTTCTGTTACATTATTATATATGCTGACTGCTGAAATGAAATCCGGTCTTGAAAGAGTGACGTTGTTTTGCGGCGTCAGAATGGTCTTCAGGAAAAGTCCGCGCACAGTCTGTTCTGCCGCCAGCTTGAGCATAAGGCTGAACTGCCTGTGCAGCATCTCATGTCCCTTTACCTTTTCCTCTTTCATTGCCGCTTTGACAAGAAAGAACAAGAAATCTGAATTCTTCAATCTAAAGAATCAAATTTAGAGTTTATGCTTTTGAATTCCGGCACGATATGCTTCATTTTAGCCACGATAGCCATGTCGTTGTATGTATTGCTTATACTTACCAGTTCGGCAATATCTTTGCATACCTGCTCATAGTCATATTCACGCACTTTCGCTATGCGTATTTTCTCGTTGAAGCTTGGCAGCGTGTTTTCCTTGTTCGACAGTACTTCCTCATACATTTTTTCCCCGTCGCGCAGTCCTACATATTTTATGTTGATGCCTTTTGCTCCGCTCAGAAGAATCATTCTTTTTGCCAGGTCGGAAATCTTTACCGGTTTTCCCATGTCAAAGGCAAATATCTCCCCGCCGTTACCGCGTACGCCGGCCTCAAGCACGAGCTTGCAGGCTTCCGGTATAAGCATGAAATATCTTTTTATCTCCGGATCAGTAACCGTTACCGGTCCGCCGTTTTGAATTTGATGTTTGAAAAGTGGTATTACGCTGCCGTTCGAGCCGAGCACATTTCCAAAGCGTGTCGTAATGAATTCCGTATTTCCGTTACCATTGCTGACGAGCCATTTGTTAAGGCTCTGTGTGTATATCTCGCATATGCGTTTTGAACAGCCCATCACGTTCGACGGATTGACCGCTTTGTCAGTGGAAATCATTACGAATTTCTTAACTCCGTATTTCACGCTCAGATCAGCGAGGATTTTAGTTCCGACGATGTTGTTCTGCACGCTCTCGCTCGGGTTTTCCTCCATCATCGGAACATGCTTGTATGCTGCCGCGTGAAAGACAAACTCGGGTTTCAGTGTCTTGAAAATCTGTTCCATGCGTCCCTGGTTGCACATTGATGCTACAAAAACATTGCATCTGATGCCGGGGAAACGGCAGCGCATCATCAGCTCTATATCATGCTGCGGTGTTTCGGCGTTGTCGACAAGGATAAGCTCCTTTGGCTCGAAACTTGCCACCTGCCTTACTATTTCCGAGCCTATTGAGCCTGCAGAGCCTGTAATCAATATAGACTTGTCTTTCAACTCTTTGCTGATAACGCTCATGCTTATTTTTATCTCATCACGTGGCAGCAAGTCTTCAAGGTTTACCTTTCTCAGCGTGCTTGTGTTCAGCGGTTCTCCCGGCTTCCATTGTCTTGCCGTAGGAACCATGTATATTTCCACACCATGTTCGAGAATGGTGTTCTGCAGGCTGTTCTTGCTCTGGAAGGCCTTCATTTTCAGCGGCGAAATAAGCAAGGCCTTAATTTGTTCTTTCTCGATTACCTTGGCAATGTCTTTCTCCGCGTGTATGTTCTTGCCCATCAGCATGTGCGGTGAGCCTAACGGCTTGTCGGTAATGAACCCTTTCAGGTTGAAGAGCACCGGTTTCTCGTTGCGTATGTTTTTCGCTATGGCAACGGCGCCGCTTCCGTCGCCGTAAATAAGTGTGCGTTTCCCCTGTGATGATGAGAAAATGACGTCGTAAATGTTTTTCACGAGAATGCGGTAGCCCCACATGCCTATTGTCGCAATGATGTACATCGCAGCTATCTGCCGTCCTTCAAGCCTTATGAATTTCAGATTCCAGCCGTAAATAACATAGTGCATAATTTCGGCTATGGCCAGTGAGCATGTCATTGCTGCCGCTACGCGCTGCAAGTCGGCAAATGATGAATATCTAATTATCCCTGAATAAGTTCTGAATATTCTGAACCCTACTATGTTGAAAACCATATACATAAGTATGGTCCTTGTCAGCAGGGACAGGTTGCCCAGTGTGACCGCACCGTGATAGTAGAGCCAGAATACAAATATGCCTGACAGATAACAAATCAGGCAATCAATAATGAAAATTGCCCAATAGGGAAGTGAATTCTTTGAAAAATACCAGTTTATTATCTTGTGTAACATGCTGAAACTCAAATTCTGTCCTTATATCGCTCTATTCGAATAAAAACATTTTAATTGCAAAAATACGCAAAAAAATTGGTTTTATAGTTTTTATTTATAAAAAAAATAAAATATATTTGAAAGTTTTAAGTTTCCGTAATTTTCTGTGCGGGTTCTATACTTTTTATACGCTCAGCCGGCCATCCTTGCTGAAGGCACAACAGATGCGTGCTGCATGAGGATATATGGAATTCCCAATAATACAAATGCAGGAGCCGTAGAATGAGCCAGATATTCATTTATATTTTTATATTGCAGAGATACAGCATGTTATGAATTATTATGAAAGCTTTAGTAAGCCGTTTTTGATAATTTCTTGCACGGTAAAATGTATTATTGTATATTTGCAGCGTATAACTTTAAATTTTTATATAACTATGTTACAACACATTGATTTAACGAAAATTCCATGGCATTATTCCAGATGTGTCTCTCAGAAGTGCCCTTTGTCGCAAACATGCCTCAGAAGCATAGCGTTCAGAAACCTGACGTCAGAAGACGCTGAGGTAACGGTTGTAAATCCTTCTCTGACAAGTGAAGACGCCGGATGCCGTTTCTATCATTCCTGCACGCCCGTCAGATTTGCTTACGGGTTAACTCTTCTTCAGCTAAAGATGTTTCCGCAGCAGTATGAGCAGTTCAGCCGTACATGTATCCGCCATTTCGGCCGTAATTCTTATTTCCGCAGGAGAAGGGGCGAACGTGAGATGCCGCCCGAGGAACAAAGTTATATCATAGCCCTTGCCCGCAAGCTCGGCATTCCGGAGCCCATTGAATTTGATTCTTACAGAGTGTTTACCGACTGGCGCGGCGGCGATGTGTTTTTCGGTGGCTGACAGCTCTTTTATGCAGTTCATTCAATTGCTTGTTTCAGTATTCCTGTAGAAATACTGCGGTTTTTGCTTGCTGAACCAGAGTATTCCTGCAGGAATACTCTTCCAGTTGTGCATGATGCTTGCTCCGAAAATAATTTTTGGTTGTTGGCAGTCAAAATTATAATAGAATGAGATATTCCTGCGTTATATAAATAAGCAGGAAATTTTATACAGACAATATGGATATATCGCCGATAGCATATTTCCACTCGCCCTACGGAACTAAATTCGGTATTCCGAAACAAAGCGGTATTGCTGCGAGTGTTGAGGGAACGATAGTGTTCGAAAGGGAATACCGTTCGCCCGACGCGGTACGCGGCTTGGACGGATTTGACTATCTATGGCTTATCTGGGGTTTTTCCGCCAATGCTCATAAGCCGTCGTCTCTCGCTGTCAGGCCGCCCCGTCTCGGCGGAAACGAGAAGGTAGGCGTGTTCGCCTCGCGCAGTCCTTTCCGTCCCAACGGTCTTGGACTGTCGTCGGTGGCACTTGCAGGCATAGACATGAATGCTTCAGAAGGTCCGGTTATAAAAGTGCTGGGTGCCGACCTTATGGACGGTACTCCCGTATATGACATAAAGCCTTACATAACATACACCGACAGTCATGAACATGCCCGCAGCGGCTTCGTTGACAGCCATCAGTGGACCCGGCTCAAAGTGGCCATTGATGAATCTGTAAAGCAGGAAATTATAAACAGGAAGGGCATAAAAGCCGTAGGTATGATTACAGAAGTGCTGGCAGAAGATCCGAGACCGCAATATCAGCATGACCCCGCCCGTGTTTACGGTATGCTGTTCATGGGCATGGACATTAAATTTACCGTCAGCGGTAATCTGCTGACAGTGATAGGAATAAGCTGAAATCATTATATTTTTCGTCTGGTATTATTATTACACATTATCTGAATAAATAATCACAATACATAAATGGATAAAGAGAAAAAAAAGATAGTTTTAAGTGACATGCAGAAGTCAGTCGGTGCGGCCATGACAGGCAGCGGCAATGACGTGATAGTGCTTTCTCCGACCGGCACCGGAAAGACACTTGGCTATCAGTTGCCTTTGGCACGGCTGACAGATGAGCAGGGCAGCTGGCCGCAGGCAATAGTAGTGCTTCCAGGGCGTGAGCTGGCCTTGCAGTCACTTAACGTGTGGAAAGAACTTGGAAACGGTATCAGTGCCTTTGCCTGCTACGGCGGCCGTCCGGCAATGGACGAGCACCGTTCCATGCGCAAGGTATGCCCGAAGATTATTTTCGGCACGCCGGGACGTCTTAACGATCATATAGACAAAGGAAACTTTGATGTCTCAAATGTCAGGTTGTTCATCATTGATGAGTTTGACAAATGCCTGAGCATGGGCTTTTATGATGAGATGAAACAGCTTATGGGAAAGCTGCCGCGCACCGTAAGGCATATTCTGCTTTCGGCCACCGACAGTGACGAGATAAGTCATTTCATTCCTGCATCGCGTTCTTTTACGCGGATAGACTTCTGCAATGACTCCGGCGCCCGGTCTGAGCAGAATGTCAAGACCTTCACCGTGCGCAGCAGCAGTAAGGACAAGCTCGGCACGCTGCGCTCACTGCTTGTCAGCCTTGGCAACAGCCGGAGCATCATCTTCGTGAACTACCGTGACGCTACGGAGCGTGTCAATGATTTCCTGAAAGAGCAGGGCTTCGTAACAAGCTGCCTCCACGGTGGCCTGGAGCAGAAAGAGCGTGAGGCTGAGCTGTATAAATTTTCAAACAAAAGCACGAATGTTCTTGTGGCCACCAACCTCGCGAGCCGCGGACTTGACATTGCCGATGTCGACAATATCATTCATTACCATTTGCCGGAGACAGAGGAAGACTATCTTCACCGCACGGGGCGCACGGCACGCTGGCACAAGAGCGGCCGTAACTTTTTTATTCTCGGTCCGGAAGAGCATCTGCCGGAATATGTTGATGCGGCAGTGGAGGAGTATGTGCCCGACAATGCCGTCGGAAGCATTCCCCAGCCGGAAATGACTACATTATATATAGGTAAGGGAAAGAAAGACAAGATATCCAAAGGTGACGTGCTGGGCTTCCTCTGCAAGACGGGCGGTCTCAGCGCCACAGAAGTGGGCCGTATAGACATTGGCGACCGTTTCTGCTATGTTGCCGTGAGAAGGGAAAAGGCCGGCGAGGTGTTAGCCATGACGGCCGGAAAAAAGATAAAGGGCATAAAAACGGTATTTGAAAAACTTAGGTAGCAAAATTGCATATTTATTTAACTAAGTGTCGCAAAACTTATAAAATTACTAATTTCTTGTCGATTTATTTGGTTGTATGAAATAAAAAGCGTAATTTCGCAAATGTAATCTAAATACCCAGATTAATAAACAAACTTAATATCATATTTCAGATGAAGAAGTACAATTTTAATGCAGGTCCGTCAATCCTCCCACGTGAGGTTATTGAGAACACGGCTAAGCAAATTTTGGATTTCAACGGCAGCGGACTTTCCCTGATGGAAATCTCACACCGTGCGAAAGACTTCCAGCCGGTGGTAGATGAGGCAGTAGAGCTGATAAAAGAATTGCTTGATATTCCTCAGGGATATTCAGTGATATTCTTAGGTGGCGGCGCCTCCCTGCAGTTTATGCAGATACCTGCGAACTTCCTTATCAAAAAGGCTGCTTATGTAAACTCCGGCACATGGGCCAAGAAGGCCATGAAAGAAGCTAAGCACTTCGGCGAGGTTGTAGAGGTGGCTTCTTCAGCTGAAGACGGATATACCTATTATCCTGAGTTTGAAGGCAAGGTGCCGGCAGACGCTGATTACTGCCATATCTGCACCAACAACACCATCTTCGGCACAGAGCTGCGCCGCGACCCTGATGTTCCGGTGCCTCTCATCGCCGACATGAGCTCTGACATCATGAGCCGTCCTGTTGACGTGTCTAAATATACGGCTATCTATGCCGGCTGCCAGAAGAACATGGCCATGGCCGGTGTCACTATGATTATCGTTAAGGACGACATGCTTGGCAAGGCTCCGAGAGAGCTGCCTACAATGATTGACTACAGAACACATGTAGAGAAGGGCTCTATGTTCAACACTCCTCCTGTTGTGCCTATATACAGCCTGCTTGAGACCATGCGCTGGCTTAAGAAAAACGGCGGCGTAGAGGCTGCTGACAAACGCGCCCATGAGCGTGCAGAGGCTCTTTATGCAGAAATAGACCGCAACAAGCTGTTCCGCGGCACCGTGCAGGAGGGCAGCCGCTCTATCATGAACCTGTGCTTCGTGATGAACGATGAATATAAAGACCTTGAAAAGCCGTTCCTCGACTTCGCTACAGAGCGTGGCATGGTGGGCATAAAGGGACACCGCTCTGTGGGTGGTTTCCGTGCAAGCTGCTACAACGCTCAGACCATGGAAGGCGTGAACGCGCTGATAAAGTGCATGCAGGACTTCGAAAAGCAGCATTAATAAAAATCAGAAAAAATAAAAATTGAAATCTGGATAAATCTTTTCAGATTTCAATTTTTCATTTTATATAAAAAGACATATAATCATGAAAGTATTAGTAGCAACAGAAAAGCCGTTTGCAGCGGCTGCCGTCAAGGGCATAAAGAAGATAACAGAAGACGCAGGATATGAGTTCGCTCTTCTTGAGAAATATACAGACAAGAGCCAGCTGCTCGATGCTGTGAAAGATGCCGACGCACTTATCATAAGGTCTGACAAAGTAGACGAGGAAGTGTTCAACGCAGCCAAGAACCTCAAAATTGTAGTACGTGCCGGTGCCGGTTATGACAACATCGACCTCAGCGCTGCCACAAGCCACGGTGTAGTGGCAGAGAACACTCCTGGTCAGAACTCAAACGCTGTGGCTGAGCTTGTCTTTGGCTTGCTCGTTTACACAGTTCGCAACTTCTATAACGGAAAGGCCGGCTCTGAGCTGAAGGGCAAGCGCCTTGGTATTCTCGCATTCGGAAATGTAGGCCGCAATGTGGCCCGCATAGCAAAAGGCTTTGGAATGGAAGTGTCAGCATACGATGCTTATTGCCCTGCCGACGCAATAGAGAAAGCCGGCGTTCATGCCTGCAAGTCACAGGATGAGCTTTTCAAGAACAACGATATAGTGTCCTTACACATTCCGGCAACAAAAGACACCATCAATTCCATTGACTATAAAACGGTCAGCCAGATGCCAGAGAACGCCATTCTCATCAATACGGCACGTAAGGAGGTTATCAATGAGCCCGAGCTGATAAAGCTGCTTGGCGAGCGCACGGATCTGAAATACATCACCGACATCAAGCCTGACGCTGACGAGGAGTTCAAGAAATTTGAAGGACGTTATTTCTCAACACCGAAGAAGATGGGTGCTCAGACAGCAGAGGCTAATATCAATGCCGGCGTGGCTGCCGCTAACCAGATTGTTGCTTTCTTCAAAGACGGCGATAAGAAATTTCAGGTGAACAAATAAAAATAAGATATTTTTGTTTTGAAAGTCCACAAATACTTTATATATTTGTGGACTTTATTATTTAAATTTTTTATTACATTTTTATTACAACTATTGCATTATTATGGCTACAGTAAAACCTTTTAAAGGACTACGTCCTCCTAAGAATCTTGTTGAGAAAGTAGAATCTCGCCCTTATGACGTGCTTGATTCAGAAGAGGCCCGTCAGGAGGCCGGCGACAATGAGATGAGCCTGTATCACATCATAAAGCCGGAGATAAACTTTGAGCCGGGCACGAGTGAATATGATCCGCGCGTGTATGACGAGGCAGCACGTCAGTTCAAGAAATTCCAGGAAAAGGGATGGCTTGTGCAGGACAAGGACGACCATTATTATATCTATGCACAGACAATGAACGGCAAGACACAGTATGGCATTGTGCTTGGCGCATACGTGAATGACTATCTGAACGGTGTCATCAAGAAACATGAGCTGACGCGCAGGGATAAAGAAGAAGACCGCATGAAGCATGTGCGTGCCTGCAATGCCAACATGGAACCTGTGTTCTTTGCTTATCCGGATGATGACGTGCTCAACGGAATTATTTCCAGATATGCCGCTACGGAACCGGAATATGACTTTATTGCTCCTGTTGACGGCTTCAGACATCAGTTCTGGATTATAAGCGATAAGAAAGACATTGACACCATCACCGCTGAATTTTCAAAGATGCCAAGCCTTTATATCGCCGACGGACATCACAGGTCAGCAGCAGCGGCTCTCGTCGGAGCTGAGAAGGCTAAGAACAACCCTGACCATACCGGCAGGGAGGAATACAATTATTTCATGGCTGTATGCTTCCCGCAGTCGCAGCTGACAATCCTCGATTATAACCGTGTTGTCAAAGACCTGAACGGCATGACCTCTGAGGAATTCCTGAAAAAGCTCGGCGAGGACTTCATTGTCAGGAAGGTGGGAAAGGAAGAATACAAGCCTAAGCAGCTTCATGAGTTCTCATTGTATCTTGACGGAGAATGGTATAGTCTGATTGCACGTGAGGGAACATACGACAACAATGATCCTATAGGTGTGCTTGACGTGGATATCTCAAGCAGGCTTATCCTTGACAAGCTGATGAACATAAAGGATTTGCGCAGCGACAAGCGCATTGATTTCGTCGGCGGACTGAGAGGGCTTAAAGAGCTTAAACGGCGTGTTGACAGCGGCGAGATGAGATGGGCACTGGCTTTATATCCGGTGTCGATGAAACAGATTATGGATATTGCCGACAGCGGGAAGATAATGCCGCCTAAGGCAACATGGTTCGAGCCGAAACTGAGAAGCGGCCTGATTGTTCATAAACTTGACTGATAAAAGCTCATGCTGGCAGGCGGCGGAATGTCTATGGTGACAAATGACGCGGCCTGCCGGTATGCTGTAAAATATTTTTTAATGTCCAGGAAAAACAAGAAGAACAACGAAACAAAACCGGCATCTGCTGATGCCGTGAGCCTGTCTGACGGACATGTTTTAAAAGACAACTACAAAACGGTTTCATCTGTTACGGGAGAAGGGTTCTTCTCTGACAGAAGAAGCCGTTTTTTGGCTTTCGCACATCATGTAACAACTGTTGGTGAGGCAATGGAGATAATAGCCGGTTACCGGAAAAAATATTTCGATGCCCGGCATTGCTGTTATGCTTATGCCATAGGGCCCGAGAGAGAACAGACAAGAATCAATGACGACGGTGAACCATCGTCAACAGCAGGCAAACCTATTTACGGCCAGATACTGAGTCATGAGCTTAGTGACATTCTGATAGTTGTTGTTCGTTATTATGGCGGGATAAACCTTGGAACGCCGGGACTTATAAACGCATACAGAATGGCAGCCTCGGATGCTATTGAGCATTGTCAGATAGTAGAGCAGTTTGTAACGGATGAGATAGTTTATTGTTTTTCTTATCCGATGATGAGTCAGACTATGAAAATAATTTCAGACAATGGCGGTGAGATAAAGGAAAGGAATTTCACAGACAATTGTAAGGTAACAGTTGTGGTACGTGCAGGAAACACAGAGAAACTAAAGCGCGAGCTGAATAAGCTTGCCGACATATATAACAAGGGAGGCAGCCTCTATGGAGTGAAATAATTTCAGATTTATTACTTTTTAGAAAATCATTATTCTTTGGATACGCAACATGGAGAATTTGAAGTTCTCGATAAAAGGGGCAAACACCAAGGGGCTGTAAATTTTAACGGAGAGAGGACCAAGAAGCCTGACTCTTCTGGGAAACATAATATAAAAATATGAATAATCAAATAGAAAAGAATAAAATTTTTTACAGGGGAACAATCTTCACAATATCCTATTTTTGGGATAGAGAAGAACGAGATTCTTTTGTACTTGCAGAATGCCAAGATGATGGTTTCATATTTCAAATCATCTGTATATCAGGGTATAACTCAGGAACAATTATGGGATATATTAAAAGGGGCATTTTTAGGACAGAAAGAGGAATCACTTACAAAGAACTTGTTGAAGGGATAAAAGTAAATATCCTAAATCCAGATTTAAACAGTCTTAAAATCGAAGATGAATACAACATTAAATTTGAGTAAGATACATTGAATAATTTCTTGTTAACAGAGGAATGGATACCTATACCATTCGTTAGTGGTGAATGCTCTCTGTCAAGTATTGAATGGGGGTGTGTCAAAATATAAATCCACCTACGTTTGGCTCGCTTTCGGAAATTTTACTTGATAGGCTAAATGGTGATATTGATAATTCTTTTAAAGGAATGGCATACTATCTTTTGGAGAAAGTTGTTGAAAAGGGTGTTAACAAATTGATGCCAGGAAATGTAGGACCATCATCGAAAGATGTAGGCAAATATCTCATTAACAAGTTTACTGGACATGGAGAGGGTGGAAAATTACTACAGCCAGATTTTGATTTGGGAAAATCAATTATAAATCAAGGAGCAGGATTAAAGAAGACCGTCTTAGAGCAAACTCTTGATGCTGCTTCTGAAAAGAAAGAGAAAAACAAATAGTCTACATGATATGAAATTCGATTTTTTACCTGGAACCTTTGCTATCATTGCAGGCTGTATGATACTTTATTGGGCATATAGTTTATTTAAGTCGCAAAAGAATAAAATTATTATTACTTTTGTTGTAACTATTGGAATAATATGTATAATTTTAGGATGTTTGGGCATCTATAAGGATGGATTAGAAGGTGTAAATTTACTTATATTTGGTATTACAATGACTATTTTTATGAAAAATGATAAGGGACCACATGGTGGCCCATTATGGTCATGGCATATTGAAGGTTGGTTTGCGGCATTCTTTTCTATTATTTTAGGAATAATCATTATTCTTGAAGATCTGCATATATTAGAGTAACATGTTAACTTCTTTGAGAGATCTAAATATTAATGCCAAATGTAACTTGAAGAGTGACAAGTCAATGGGAAATATCATTCATAATGAATACGATGCACTGGGCCGGCTGGCCAGGAGCAGGCAGGGCAGTTCTTCCCGTCTGCAAAGAACCTATGCCTATAATGTCCGCTCGCAGCTCACGTCATCAGCCAGTCCGCTGTTTACGGAGAAGATTTATTACGAATCGCCGAGTGGCAACGGAGTTACGCCCTGCTTCAACGGTGACATCAGCTCTGTGTCATGGTCGGATAAGACTGCCATCTCGAAGACGAGTGATATGAGGCATTATGACTATTCGTACGACGCACTCGACCGCCTCACTGGCTCCAGATACAGCGACTATGAGAACAGAACCGGGTTCTACGACACTGGTTATATATACGACAAGCAGGGCAATATTCTGGGCTTTACCCGCACCAATGTTGATCCTACTGACAAGACAAAAACTAAACTTGTTGACGATGCCTCGTTCCGCTATGACGGCAACCAGCTTATGGCATACAGTGACATAGGTATGGAGACAAGCTCGCAGGATATTACTCTGCCAGACAATTACGATGATATTGATGGCAACGATCAGTTCTCTTATGATGCGTGCGGCAATATGACGGCCAACACCAACAAGGGAATAGTGAAGATGACGTATAACCTGCTTAATCAGCCGGCAAGCATCTACTTCCGCAACGGTACAGTGATACGTTACGACTACAGTGCCGACGGCGAGAGACTGCGGGCCAGGTATGGCACAGTAAAATATAATGTCGCTATACCTGAGGCCGGCATCATGGCAGCCGATTTCCAGCCGTCAGATACAACGGGCTACAGTATGACTTCTTCCGATATTTATGACGGACGCTATACATACAGGTCATACTACAAGCGTTCCAGGTACGCAAAATACAAAACATACAAGACAAGTCTGTCGCGCATCAGGATTGACGGCGGAATTGTTACAGACTTTTCTGCCGGCAATCCGAGTCTGCTCTTTGAGCTGGCAGACCATCAGGGAAACATTCGTTATGTTGCCGATGCCAATGGAGCAATGGAGACCCTTTATCAGTATTATCCCTTTGGCGGTTATTTTGAGGGTGTTGAGGGTGGAATGAAATGCTCCCATCCATATCTCTATGGCGGAAAGGAGATGGAGAAGAGCAACGGTCTTGATGAATATGACTTCGAGGCCCGCAACTACGATCCGGCCTTATGCCGCTTCAACACTATGGATCCTCTCAGCGAGAAATACTACAGCATCAGCCCGTACGCATACTGCGCCGACAACCCGATCAGATATGTTGACCCAAGTGGGAAAGTTATATATCCAATTCTCTTTGAAACGACTGATAATCATGGATTTGCTGTCGGTACATTGTATTGGAGTACTACCAACTATATGAAAGCTATGCAGATGTTTGGTGAAACAAATTATGGACGGCAATTTATAGGATCTTTTTTAAAGCAAAATGAAAGTTGGTATGGTGTACAAGGAAATGGAAAATATTCTGAATATGTCTTTAGGATAGAAGAGTATAGATTATCTAATGTAAATGATCAATTTCTTTTTATGTCTAATAAAGAAGGTTCGTTCTCAGCAGATGAAATAGATGGGCAACTTAATATAATTCTTAAATTAGATGTAAAGGGGAAAGCTGTTGATGAACTGGCTGAAATAATATCTCATGAACTTGCATTACATGGAAGTGAAGTAGATAACATAATTAAGACTTATAAAGAAGGAGGAATTGATGCTGTTCAAAAGTTACTTGCAAAAGACCCACATGGAGACATGGATCATAGAGCTTTAGTAAATAATGATATGAAACATGAAGGTGTTGTAAATTACAATAAAATTAGAGCAGAAATGACTAGGAATCATCCTTCTGTAAAAAAAGTATTTGAAAGAGCGCAAAAATTTTATAAAGATGAGTTTGGCAATTAAAATTTTTTTCTTATTAAGCTTAGTGACGTTTATAGTTCCATTAAACTCAAGTTGTGTATCACCTTATCATAAGAAAACTAGTTTGTCTTCTAATGAGCATTCAACTTATGATATAACATATTCGGAAAATGAAATAAAGGTAGAATCTCCAGATATGGCTACTTCTAAATCACATTTCTATTATAAAAATGGTGAATATTACGGTTCGCAAGATTCTACATTGTTTTTTTCTGTAGTTCGCGATACTGTGATTAATATTACAGATGAATATGGCCATAAATATAGAATAGAAATAGAAAAGATGAACAATGGTCAATATAAAACTTCGACCTATTTTATAAATGAGGTACAAGGAGGTATTTATTTTTTGATTTCATATGTATATGATTCAAAATATCATATTTCAAAAATAACGAAAAGTGAATTTGTGGATTACCAATAGAATATTGATTATACCTACGACCATCACCAGCGCCTGGTTAATGAGAGCTACACCTTGAA
>OMUH01000063.1 GCA_900314195.1 uncultured Prevotella sp. | reverse complement strand
CGGATTACATTGTGACATATTGTCTTCCTATGTCGAGTTAAATGAAAGAGCCCTTCTGATAAGCTTTTATATAATATTAAAAAAATGTTTCCGCATTTTTTTCAGTAATGATTTGTCCACGTGCAGGGGCGCAGTGCACTCCCCGTTTTTTCCGTTATCGTGGGCAGAAAATGTGCTGGCAGACAAGAGTTTTTAATAAGTCCGTCATACTGGTCTTTCATCAGCGACCTCAGCGGATCGATAATTATCGACACTCCTGGCTCGAGCATTGCGGCAAGCTGATAAGTCAGTGATTTGCCGCCGCCGGTGGGCAGCAGGCCTATTACGCTTTTGTTCTGCAGAGCCTGCGTGAGGATAGGCAGCTGGCCCGGACGGAAGTCAACCTTGCGGAAAATGGTCTGAAGAAAATATCTCAGATGTGTGGCATTCTCTTCTATGACAGAGTGCCTGCCCTGTCTGTCTTTCACTGTCATTGGCAAGCGTGTTGTATTGTCCGCTTCTGAAATCAGAGAAGATGCTGCCGTCGTCATGGATGTTGAAATATCTTGAGAATGCATCAATGCGGTAGTTGCCGGAATTTATCGGGCCGGTGCAGAGAAAATAATGAATATATCCGGTACCGGCAATCAGCGTGGCGAGTTTTTTTCAGATCAATGCTTTCAATGTCGAGAATGTTTGAGAACAGATGAACGGCGGTGTTGTATTTTATGTCTATCTTGCTAACGGCATTGTTGTAATTGCCTGCGGCGGGCATAGCCTCGTTTATGGCTGATACGGCTATGCTGCCGGCGGTCTGCGCTTTTATGTTGAATGAGGCTCTTTCAATGGCAGCCGTTGACGGCTATATCAAGGTTATCTTCTTTAATCTGGACAATAGTCCGTGAGTCTTAAGAAAATCAATAAGGCAGACAGATGCAATGCCTTGCCCGCATCACCAGTCGAAAATCTCGAAGTTGCCTTTAATGTCCTGATATGGGAAATCAGCAAGAATGCGTTCCATTTTCTGCTTGTGCATTTCACCGTATGCTGCCATGTAGCAGTTGAGCTGTTCTTCGTTGTTAAGAACAGACTTGCCGTGGTTCATGTCATCACATGCCCATGGTCTTTCTCTTAAGCTTGGTGGTACGTTGTCTGTTGCAGCCTTGATAAAATCATCAATGTCCGGATTTTCTGTTGCCTTGATTTCGCTGTTATAACTCATTGTTACTGCTTCTTGTGCGTTCGTCTGATTTTTATCCCGATAAATCGGTGCAAAAGTACTAATAATAAGTTAAAACACAAAAAATAACAATTGCAAATTGTTGTAAGTCAGCTTGTTGTATGCCATTATGTGTCTTTCCCCGTCGGAAGGCCACAACGGCTGCGTCATGCCTGTGCGCTATATTTCTGCGTATGTTATAAAAAACTGCTTAATCCGGCAGAAAAAAAACAGCATGTGCGGGCCGGCTGACCGGTTTGCGCACATGCTGTTTTAGTATTAAAGATGCTGAGGCTGTTTTATTTCTTTGCGGCAGCTTCTTTGGCTGCTATGGCCTCGCGCAGCTTCTTCTCAATCTCCTCGGCAAGCTCAGGGTTGTCTTTAAGCAGGTTCTTGGTGCCATCGCGGCCCTGGGCAAGCTTGGAGCCGTTGTAGCTGAACCATGAGCCGCTCTTCTTGATGACGTCATATTCAACGCCGAGGTCGACGAGCTCGCCCATGCGGTTTATGCCTTCGCCGAAGGTAATCTCAAACTCGGCCTTGCGGAATGGAGGCGCAAGCTTGTTCTTGACAATCTTCACGCGAACCTGATTGCCGTATACCTTGTCGCTGTCTTTTATGGAGCCTATCTTGCGTATGTCAAGACGCACGGAAGCGTAGAACTTCAGCGCGTTACCGCCGGTGGTGGTCTCAGGGTTGCCGAACATCAGGCCGATCTTCTCGCGCAGCTGGTTGATGAAGATGCATGTGGTGTTGGTCTTGCTGATGGTGCCGGTGAGCTTTCTGAGTGCCTGGCTCATCAGACGTGCCTGAAGGCCTACCTTGTTGTCGCCCATGGTGCCGTCTATCTCAGCCTTAGGCGTCAGTGCGGCCACGGAGTCGACAACGAGAATGTCGAGTGCCGATGAGCTGATGAGCTGGTCGGCAATCTGCAGGGCCTGCTCGCCGTTGTCGGGCTGTGAGATGAGCAGGTTGTCAACGTCTACGCCGAGCTGCTCGGCATAGAACCTGTCGAAGGCATGCTCGGCATCGATGAACGCTGCTATGCCGCCCTGCTTCTGCGCCTCTGCTATGGCGTGTATGGCCAGTGTGGTCTTACCGGATGATTCAGGACCGTAGATTTCTATTATCCTGCCGCGCGGATAGCCGCCGATGCCGAGGGCAAGGTCGAGGCCTATGCTGCCGGTAGGGATTACTTCTACGTTCTCAACCTTCTGGTCGCCCATGCGCATGATTGAGCCCTTGCCGAAGTCTTTCTCTATCTTTGACAGCGCCGATTTCAGAGCGTCGAGCTTTCCGCTGTTTTCCTTTGGCGCGGCAGTTTTCTTTGCGGCTGTTTTCTTTGCAGCCGGCTTTGCGGGAGCTTCTTCCTGTTCCTGCTGTGCAGACTCAAGAGGCATGTTCTCCTGCTCGTTTAATGTCTGTTCTTTGTTTTCTTCTGCCATTGTGTTATTTGTTTCTTGTTGTTGATGTGTGGTGTGCTGCCGTGTCAGAGCTCGAGGTCTTTGTCGAACACCTCATGCCATGGCAGTCCTTGTTCGTTGAGCACCTGCAGGAACGGGTCGGGGTCGAACTCCTCGACGTTCCATACTCCCGGGCGTTTCCACAGGCCTTTGAGGAACATCATTGCTCCGGCCATGGCCGGCACGCCTGTGGTGTAGCTGACGCCTTGCATGCCTGTTTCCTTATAGGCGTCCTGGTGGCGGCAGTTGTTATATATATAATATGTGTGCTCGCGGCCGTCTTTCAGTCCGCGTATGCGACAGCCTATTGACGTCTCGCCGTCGTAGTCGTGGCCGAGGTCCTGCGGGTTGGGCAGCACGGCCTTAAGGAACTGAAGCGGAACGATGCTTACTTTCACCGTCTTCGACGGATCGTCGGCGAGCGGAGCCTCGTAAGTGACGGGGTCTATGCGGCTCATGCCGAGGTTCTGTATGCAGTCGAGATATGTCAGATATTGCTTGCCGAAGGTCATCCAGAAACGTCCGCGCTTGATGGTGGGGAAGTTCTTGACGAGTGATTCCAGTTCCTCGTGGTGCATAAGGTAGCTCTCGCGGCCGCCAATGTTCGGATAGGTCAGCTCTTTGTGAATTTCGAGCGGCTCGGTCTCTATCCACTTGCCGTTCTCATAGTAAAGGCCTTTCTGTGTGATCTCCCGGATGTTTATCTCCGGGTTGAAGTTGGTAGCGAAGGCCTTGTGGTGGTTGCCGGCGTTGCAGTCGACGATGTCGAGATACTGTATCTCGTCAAAATAGTGCTTTGCGGCGTAGGCCGTGAATGCCTGTGATACGCCCGGGTCGAAGCCGCAGCCGAGGATGGCTGTTAGGCCGGCTTTCTCGAAGCGGTCTTTGTAAGCCCACTGCCATGAATATTCAAAGTGAGCCTCGTCTTTTGGCTCGTAGTTGGCGGTGTCGAGATAGTTGCAGCCGCAGGCCAGGCAGGCGTCCATGATGGTGAGGTCTTCGTATGGCAGTGCGAGGTTGATGACGAGGTCGGGCTTGAAGCTGTTGAACAGCTGCTTCAGCTGATCGACATCGTCGGCATCGACGGCAGCCGTTTTTATAGGCATGTCGTAGCCCTTGGCATGAATATCGCTGACTAGGCGGTCGCATTTCTCCTTGTGGCGGCTGGCTATCATGAAGTCGCCGAAGATGTCTTTATTCTGTGCAATCTTGAAGGCGCACACAGTGGCTACGCCGCCGGCACCTATCATTAATACTTTGGTCATTTTAAAAAATATGTGGAAAAATATGTGGAAAAAATTATTTGGTATAATATTTAGTATAAAAAATGTGGTATTTATAAAAATGTGTATGCTTGCTTTTCTTGCTGGGTCCGCCGGCTGTTATGCCGCTGCCTGTCAGACTGTTAAAAGTCGTTCTCGCTGCTTCCTCCGTGCAGTTCGCTGCCTTTTATGCCCATGGCGTTCATCAGGCTGTAGCCCAGCACTTCCTGTCGCCACTGTCCGGGTGCGAGCGGCTGCATGGCAAAGAGGGTGGTGCGGCGGTCGGGACTGCCGCCGTCGAGAGCCTTTCTTATTGCGGCAAACGTCTCTTCGTCTTCACTGTCGGGAATTATCATAAGACGCTCAACCTCTGGGTGGGCGTTGACGGTCTTGATGAGCTCCGTGATGTATGTCTCCTTGCTGACGATGTCGCTGCCGACGGCAATGGCATTGACGGCAAACTCGCCGAGCGTGTTGTCCTTGAACGCCTTGCGGTTGATGTCGCTGTCATAAACCGACGGACTGAAATTTTCGAGCTTAGTGTGGGCCGTATCGTGCACGAGAACCACTTGTGTGGGCGTGTCACCGGCGGGCTTGCGCATTCCGCCGTCGAGAGCTATGTCTACGAGCCACTGGTCGAGGCTCGCGGCAGGTATGCGGCGGTTCAGCATTCGCTCGAAGTTGACAATAAGGTCAAATGCTACGCGGTCGGCGTAGTCGCTGTCGGCTATGATGAAGTTTGTGCTTAGCTTAATGTTGTCATTGTTCATAATTGCAAAGATAATAGAAAAAAACTACTTTGTGAAGAAAAAAACAATGAAAAACATTCTGCGGCCCGGCCGTTGTGTTCTTTGGCGTTATTTGCCGCCGGGCTGTTCCTTTTCAATCATCTTGGCCAACACGGCTGCGTTGTTGTGCTGCTCGTCGCGGGCGGAATAGAGCAGCGTGACGGTGTCGCAGGCAAGAACGTCGGAAAGAAATTCCGGCCATGCCGGATTGCCGGCAAGCTCGGCGGCGTAGCGTTCTGCGAAAGTGTCGAAGCGTGCGGCATAGTGCGAGAACCACTTGCGCAGTTCTGTTGACGGGGCTATGTCGCGTGCCCATTGGTCAAGGGCAGCGTCGGCCTTTTTAATTCCTCGCGGCCACAGACGGTCTACGAGTATGCGGCGGCCGTCGCCGGGTGACGAAGGGGAGTAGATGCGCTTTATTTTTATTTCTGTCATGATGTGGAATATTGGTGTATGACTGGTGTGAATGTGCTCTTTGAATAATGGTGTAACAAAGTTAGTCGTTTTGAATGAAAACACCTTGTGATTGAGAGGATATTTTTCGAGAATTTTTCTTGCCAGTCATAACGGAATGTTATATCTTTGCGGTGTAAGAAATACGTTTTATTTTTCCGGCGGTATGATGCCTGCAACATTGGCATAGCAGTGTCGCCGCAACCTGAAAACCATTTATACCTGATCAAAAAAATGAAGAAACTAACTTTTTTACTTGCCTTGCTGCTTATGCCGTTTGCAATGATGGCCGGTGTGCCGAAAGAGAAAGACATGGGGGCTTATCTCATGGTTTATCACAAAGACCAGGATCATGGCCTGCACATGGCGCTGAGCTATGACGGCCGTACGTTTACGGCGCTGAACGATGACCGTCCTGTGCTGGCCGGTGATACCATAGCCACGCAGCATGGTATCCGTGACCCGCATATCTTCCGTGCGCCCGACGGGTGGTTTTATCTTGCCATGACAGACCTGCACATTTATGCGCAGCGTGAGGGCTACCGAAGCACGGAGTGGGAGCGGCCCGGCAATAAATTCGGATGGGGCAACAACAAATGCCTGGTGCTGATGAAGTCGCGCGACCTGCTGCACTGGAAGCGTACGGTGATTGACTTTACGAAGCTCGATCCGTCACTGGAAGACATTGGCTGCGTGTGGGCTCCTGAAACAGCGTGGGACTATGAGCATAACAAGCTGATGATTTATTACACTATGCGTCACGGCATAGGGCAGTGCAAGCTTTATTACAGCTATGTCAACAATGACTATGACAGCATAGAGACCTTGCCGAAGGTGCTCTTCACATACCCGAAGGCTGACAAGGGGGCCATTGACGGAGATATCTGCTACACACCGGCTGACAGCACTTATCATCTTACCTACTGCTCGCATGACGGTACGGTAGGCATCAAACAGGCTGTCAGCAAGCATATTACCGGACCGTGGACATATATAGATGATTATCTTGACGCTGAGAAGGGCGAATGCGAGGCTCCGCAGGTGTGGAAGATTATTGGACAAAACAAGTGGATACTGATGTATGACTGCTACCGCCGTCAGCCCATGAACTTCCGGTTTGCCGAGACAACAGACTTCAAGACATTTAAGGACCTTGGACTGTTTGATGATGGCGGAGTGATGAAACGTACGAATTTCCAGGAACAGAAACATGGTGCTGTGTGTCATCTGACGCGCAAGGAGGCCCGTCGGCTGGAAAACTACTGGAAGGAACATGCCACGGCGGCTGCCGGAGGTAAGTAGCCGGAAGTCTTTCGTTATTGGCTTTTCGAAAGATAATTAATTTTGAACTGTAATAAAACAGTGTTGTTTGCAGAGTCTGTTCTGAACTCTTTACGCACACGGGACATTTTGAGCCAATTTAGTTTGATGATTGGCGATATTTGTATATAACAAGACCTCCGTCCGGTTGTTTTATAAATCCGGGCGGAGGTCTTGCTTGTTTTGCAGCCTGTTTTTTATATAATATCTTGTCTTGTAATAATTATTGTGGCATTATTGTCTCACAATATGGCATAAATCCGTTGCTTGTCAGATGAGTGTCATACCGGCCTCGCGGCATTCCTTTCTCATCTCTTCAGGCCAGATGCTTGCCTGTATCTCGCCGATATGTGCCTTGTGAAGCATGACCATGCAAAGACGGCTCTGGCCGATACCGCCGCCAATGCTCAGCGGCAGCTTGCCGTTAAGCAACTGCTGATGGAAGAATAGCTTCTTGCGCTGCTCCTGGCCTTCTATTTTAAGCTGGCGGAGCAATGACTCTTTGTCTACGCGTATGCCCATGCTGCTCAGCTCGAAGCTGCGGCCAAGAACAGGATACCATATCAGAATGTCGCCGTTAAGGCCAGCCTTGCCGTTATCGGCAATCGTTGACCAGTCGTCATAGTCGGGAGCACGGCCGTCGTGTTTCTTTCCGTCACTGAGCTTTCCGCCGATGCCCTCAATGAACACGGCACCGTATTTCTGACAGATGGCGTCCTCGCGTTCCTTCGGCGTTTTGTCAGGATACATGTCGAGCAAATCCTGTGAGTGGATGAAGTGTATGTCGTCAGGCAGGAACGGACGTATCTGCGGGTATGTTTCGCATGTCAGGTATTCTGTGCGGCGAATGGCTGAGTATATGCGGCGCACGATGTCTTCAAGAAATGCTATCGTGCGGTCGTGGCGGGTGATGACGGCTTCCCAGTCCCACTGGTCAACATACAGTGAGTGCAGATTGTCGAGCTCCTCGTCGGCACGTATGGCGTTCATGTCGGTATATATGCCGTAGCCCGGCTCTATCTTGTATTCGGCAAGCGTTAAGCGCTTCCATTTGGCAAGCGAATGAACTACTTCGGCCTCGGCGTCGCCAAGGTCTTTTATCGGGAATGTAACCGGACGTTCTACGCCGTTAAGATCATCGTTAATGCCAAGTCCCTTCAGTACAAAGAGCGGGGCGGTTACTCTGCGCAGTCTTAGCTCTGTGGCCAGGTTCTGCTGGAAGAAATCTTTTATAAGCTTGATGCCCTGTTCTGTCTGGCGCATGTCAAGCAGGGCCTTATAGCCTTCGGGCTTTATTAAACTGCTCATGTTCTGTTGTTCTCCTAATATTTTTTTTGTTGTTTGTTGCTTTTTTGTTTTATTGCCTTATTTTTCGGATTTGTTCAAGCCGGTAAGCTGTTTTCATCATTTGTTCCCGGCTGCTGTGTGATTCTTATTCAATCTTTACAGTAAGATCCGGCATTATCCGGGCACTGCGTGTACATAGATAATATTTGATGTTGCAGGGCCGCCGGTGTTGTTTTTCCGCCGGATAGTTAGTTTCGCTTCGGCTTTTAGTCCGTTTGAAATAACCAACAGGCAATCATATTAAAAATGTTCTGCAAAGTTAAGACTTTTATTCTAAAATGCAATGATAATAGCGGTATTTTTTCTCAATTTGTCATAATATTACCAAAATTTATGACATAATAGAAAGTGTATTGCTGCTTGTTCCGGCATAGAAAAGGAGCACGGCGGCAGAGAAACAGTTTGTTTCTCTGCCGCCGTGCTCCTTTTCTGCTGTATTTTTGTTACGCTGTTATTTGTCTTTCTTCCCGAACACGGAGAAATGAACGTATCTCTTCGGATGCGCTTTCAGATCGGTAACGAGTGAGTCGGCGCTGTTGACAGTGTGATTGAGGTTGTCATAGAGTGAAGCATCGTTCATCAGTTTTCCAAGTGAGCCGCTGTTGCTGTTCAGCTTCTCGGTGAAGGCGTGCACGTTGTCGAGAGTGGTGTTTACTCTGTCGAGGGTGCCCTGCACGTCAAGCTTGGCAAGATTGCCGGTGAAGGTCTGCGTGTTGTCAAGTACGGTGTTCACCTTGCCGGCCATGCCGGGAACGTTCCTGTTAAGCGTTGCGAGCAATGTGTTCAGCTGTGTTGTTGTCTGTTTAAGATCGCTAGTGACGGTTTGTATGTTGCTCAGCGATGCCGGAATGTTCTTGTCGGCTGTTATGCGGTTTACATTGTCAAGGATGCTGTCGAGCTTCGGCGCCATCTTCATGAGTATGGGAACGAGGTCGCCCACCTTGTTCAGCAGTCCGGCCTGTATGTCGCCAGGAATGATGCCGCCCGGCTCTATAACCGACGGACTTTGTCCGAGTATGAGGTTCACTTGTACATTGCCGAGCATGTCACTTGTTATCTCGGCTGTTGTTCCTGCAGGCACGCGGAGCTTCGGGTCTATGTCGACCTTTACCTTTATTGGTTCCTGCCGGCCGTAGTTATAGTCGACTTCTTTCACTACGCCAACTTTATATCCGTCAGCATAAATCGGTGTTGAGACGGCAACGCCGTTGATGTTGCTGAAGGTTATGTAGTAGCTGTTATCGGTAGAGAAAATGTCAAGTCCCTTGAGGAACTTCAGTCCGAAAAACAGTACTATGATGCCTACGATGGCAACCAGTGCTATTTTAATTTCTTTTGTAAACTTCATGTGCCTTGCGGTTTTGGTTGGTTTATATCTGTGGCAGTTGGCTGCCGTGTTGTTATTATAATCTTGTTATATAATTTGTTCAGTAACGAAACGCTGGGCTGTGCTTGCGGTCTGTTGCACTGTTCACTTGCTGTCGGCTTTCATCACGCCTTTGCTGACAAGGTATTCCTTTATTGCCGCCACCACGTCTGTGCGCTTGCCGTTTTTGAATGCTATGATGAATGCCTCGGGGAATTTTTCAAGCAATTCGTCTTTGCGCAGCTTATAGATAACATTATAATCAGTAGAGGAGCCTACAGTATATTTGTATATGTTTCCGTCTTTATAATATTCGTAGTTGGTGATGCCTTTCAGCCGTTCATCGCCCTTCGGTATTGGTTGGCTGACAGCCATTATCTGAACCTTGAACACCGGCTTGTCAGACTCGCTGTTGTTTTTGTCATTTGCCTTTGCAGTCGTATTCTTGTTTTGTGTGCCTGCGGCTGATTGCTGACTTTGGGCATTCTTCTGCTTGTTGCTGCCTTGTGTGTTTGCCGATGGCTTCGACGGTGCTGTTGACTGCTGCGTCTTGCCCTGCTGCGATGCCTGCTTCCTGCTGTTGCTTCTGTCTGCCGGCATGTCGTTGGCTGGCACCGGTGTGCTGACAGGCACTGGAGGAGCCTTGACAGGGTCGTTCTCCATTATGTATGAAGCCTCGTTTTGTGCACCGTATGTATCTTTATATTTTACAAAAGCCTTGTAAACAGCTTTGGCAATGTCTTTCTGCACGCTTGGCTTGTTTAAGTCCTCTTCCTCGTCGGGGGTGGAAATGAAGCCCAGCTCAATAAGACAGCTTGGCATAGACGTTTCCCTCAGCACAAGAAAGCCGGCCTGATGAACACCCTTGTCGGGACGTCCGGCGTGTTTGACAACACTTTCCTGAATCATCCGTGCCAGTTCCACACTGCGCTCCATGTTTGCTCCCTGAATGAACTCGAACATTATGTAGCTCTCGGATGACTTCGGGTCAAAGCCCTCGTAGGTCTTTCTGTAGCCCTTCTCCATTGATATTACCGAGTTCTCACGCATGGCTACGTCGAGGTTGTCTTTTGCGCGGTGCATGCCGAGCGTATATGTCTCAAAGCCCCGCGCTATGGAGCCGGCCGGCAGAGCGTTCGTGTGGAAGGATATGAACAGGTTGGCATGATTGCGGTTTGCTATCGCCGCACGTTCCTTCAGCGGCACGAACACATCGCTGTCGCGTGTGTAGATGACCTTTACGTCCGGGCAATTTTTTTTTACATATTTCCCGAATGCAAGTGCGACGGCAAGATTCAAGTCTTTCTCTTTTGATATTGCGCCCTGTGCACCGGTGTCGTGGCCGCCGTGTCCGGCATCAACGACAAGCGTGAATGTCTTGCCGTCGCTGTCGGCTGACACTGCCGCCGGCAGCATAATGCAAAGCAGCACTGTCAGCCTGGTCATAACTTTATGCAAAAGTAATAAATTCAAGCGCAAAACTTATAATAAAAATATGGTTTTTTAATCATTCCTCTTAAATGTACCGTTATACGGATGTTTATCCGTAAGCATACATCAAGACTTAAGGCCGGGCCGTAATGGCTTGATAACAAAAAGACAAGCGCGTGCACAGCAGCTGTGTATTGACGGCAGGTGTATCTGTTGTCTTCGTGTCACCAGTCTCCGTGTTACCGGCTGACGTGGATTTCTATTCCTGCTCCTGCTGTATCGGCACCCATCGGCGGATTTGTTTTTGTTATCGTCAGGTCTATTGCTTCTATTCCGTCAAACTGCTCCATCAGCCTGTGTGCTGTCCTGCCGGCAAGATGCTCTATGAGGTTTGAGGGTTTGCTCATTTCTTCTTTCACCGTATCATATACGGCTGCATAGTTGAGAGTGTCGGCCACATCGTCACTTGCCATAGCCTTTGCCACATCGTATTTTATGCGCACGCTGACGGAATAATCATTGCCTGTTATCCTTTCCTGCGGCATTACACCGTGAAAGGCATGGAAATGCAGGTCGCGAAGAATAATGTAGCTTGAGTTCAGAGTCATTATTGCTGTTGGGTCGTTTGATTCTTGTTCTTGTTATCTTCACTTTGCTGTCCGCCTGACGCGTATTTGCGCAACGCTTTTACCACACCGTTCTTCCATGTGTTAATGCTGTCATCACGCAGCGACAGTGATGAGACAAGCTTGATGACATGGTCAATAGGCATGCGGTATCTCAGTACTCCGGAGATGAGTTTGGCATAGTTCCAGTATTCAGGGTTGAATTTCTCGCTCAGTCCCTCAACGGTTGTCTTATAGCCGCGTTTGTTTTCAAACTGAAAATCGTATCTGTGCGAACCGTCGGCATTGGTCTGCTTGATTATTTTTCCGTGCGTGACAGTCTTTGGCAGTACAATGCCTTCCTCATCATCCTGAAGGCCGGTGAAGATTTCATACGGATGTCCGTTGAGCAATCCTACGAAGGCCACCCATTTTTCTTTGTTGTTCTGAAATCTGACGACGTCGCAGTCGAGCTCTTTCGGTCTTACCTCCTGAACGTCATACTGTTGTTCTTGATTGGCATTATCCTTGTTGTTCATAAGAGAAAGTATTCTGAAAAAATCTTTTTATTGCCGACGTATATATAATTTAATTATATGTCTTCATGTTCATTTCAGAGCATACGTATGCTTGCTGCGTGAAAATGAACATAAGGCGACGGCTAATTAAAAAATATTTATGTTATCGTTTGCAAAGATAACGAAAAAGTATGTTATTTCAGTTTTTAAATGCTTATTTCTTGGATAAGTGGATGTTGAATACCGGTTTATTAAGCTGTTTGCCCGTTCGCAAGCCAGACGTACTCACTTGTTACTGGTCAGGATTCTCAACGTATCCCTGATATTCCTTGTCGAGCGAGCTCATTATTGCCTTATAGCTTTCATCGCGCAGATAGGCCACGTTGTCAGGGCCTTGTCCGTGCGGCGGCAGCGGCTTGTGTATTGTCAGCTTCAGCGGATGCCAGAACACCCAGTAGATGTCGTGCATGCGCGGCTTGACGTTGAACGAGCCGTTGATGGTCAGCGGGCATACCGGCAGTTGAAGCTCATCGGCGAGCTTGAACGCACCGCGGCGGAACACCCCCATATGGCCGGTGAATGTGCGTGCGCCTTCCGGAAATACCACCACCGACATTCCTTCCTTCAGCACCTCACGTGCCTGCTCGTAGGTCTTGCGAATCTTGCTCGGTCCGCTCTTGTCAACAAAAATATGATGTGCGCATTCGCAGGCGATGCCTGCAAGCGGTATCTTCCTGAGTGATTTCTTCATCATCCATTTGAAGTTACGGTTGAGAAAACCGTATATGAGGAAAATGTCGAATGCGCCCTGATGGTTGGCCACGAACACATACGACTGTCCCTTTTCGAGATTCTCGCGTCCCTCGACTTTTACGGGCAGCCACAGCAGCCACACGATCAGGCGAGACCAGTATTTGCCGGGGTAGTAACCCCAGAAATGTCCGTTACCGATGAGGCATCCTATAACAGTCAGAAAAGACGTAACCAGGCTGATAACAATAAATATTGGCAGGAAAATGAGCAGTTGGTACAATCTGTATAAGTATTTCATTGCGGTTGTTGGGTTTATGAAGGTTATAGTTTTTTCTGTTCTTGTCTGTCGGCAGTCATTCCGTCAGTACATTAATCATGCAGTTATTTGGCCCTGTGCAGTGTAATCACAACTATTTCCGGCTCCATGTTTATTCTGAAAGAAATCAGTCCGCCGAGTCCGCCCGTCACGTATATGAATTTTCCGTCGCGTTCATACAGTCCGTAGTCATAATCATATTGCAGCATAGTGGGCCTCAGTCCGCAGACGCTCATCTGTCCGCCGTGCGTATGTCCGCTCAGCGTTATCTGTGGTGCCAGTCTACTCACGCTGGTGCTGTCCCATGCTCCCGGGTTGTGCTGAAGATTAATGACGAACGCCCCTTTCGGTATATTGCGTGCCGTAGCGGCAATGTTGTCGCGGTCACGTTCTTTCTTTTTGTCAGCGCATTCGCCGCCGGCAATAAATATAGAATCGCTGCCGTGTTTTATCACGCAGTTGGTGTTTATCAGCAGGTGCCATCCGGCCTGCCGTTCCGCTGTCTGTGTGAGCCGTTCGTTTTTCCGTTTCTGCGCTTCCGGAGTGTCCGGGTCTATATAAGCAGTGTAGTCGTGGTTGCCCAGCACGCTGAACACGCCGTCGGGTGCTTTCAGCGATGCCATTGTTTTTCTGAACGGTATCAGCTCAGCCGGCTGCATGTTCTGCAGGTCGCCGGTGAACACTATAAGGTTACTTTTCTGTGCGTTTATGCTGTCGGCGTCTCTCTCGGCCAGTTTCTCAGCCTTGCCCGTGAAGCTGCCCAGATGCCAGTCAGAAAACAGCGTTATGCGGTATCCGTCAAAGGCTGCCGGCAGATTCTTTACAGTTATGTCAGCGTGTTTCACCGTCAGTCCGCGCCATCCGTACAGCAGTCCGTAGAAGAACAACAGCACGCAGCCCAGTGACAGCACGTCGCCTACGAGAGTGCCGTAGTTAAAAGTTGCCCCTGTAGATCGGCGTATAGCCCATCCGATGAACGAGCACAGGCAGAAAACAGCCTTCGGCACCAGCAGCAGCCCCGACAGGGCAAGATAAATTCTTAGCCAGATCATGTTCTTCGGCGCGAAGTTTTCCGTCATGGCCAGCGCAACGGTGTAGACAAGCAATATTGCAGCAGGCAGCCACCACAGCATTTTCATTCCGGGGCCCATTTCCGGCCGTTTTCCCCTCAGTCTTCTGTACAGATAAATGTCAGGCAGAATGATGAGCAGTATTATCCATATAAAAACGCGTGCAATCATTTATTCATATTATCTGTGTCGACATGCGGCACGAATTTCTTTATCAGCTCATAGGGCAGTCCGCGTCGCCGTGCGTAGTCGCGCAGCTGGTCTTCGCCTATTTTTCCGAGCGTGAAGTAGCGGCTCTTCGGGTGTGCGAACATAAATCCGCTCACGCTGGCGTGGGGCTGCATCATGCCGGTGGGCGTCAGCCGGATGCCTATGTCGCCCATATTGAGGATACGGTCAATGGTGAAGTTGACGCTTGTGTCGGGCAGCGACGGATAGCCTACGGCGGGTCGTATGCCCTGATATTCCTCTCTGTGTGTCTGTTCCATGGTGAGCTGTTCGCCGGGCGCGTAGCCCCAGTATTTCCTTCTCACCTCTTCGTGCATTTTCTCGGCCGTTCCTTCAGCGAGCCTGTCGCACATAACCTGTGCGAGCATTCTCATGTACGGGTCTTTGCGATAGCTGTCGTTTATGCCTCCGTCTACAGATGTGCAGAACAGTCCGGCCCTGTCGGCCTTTCCGCTGCGCAGCGGTCTGACAAAATCGGCCAGGCATAGGGTAGGCTGTCCCGGTGCCGACGGATTTTGCTGTCTGAGCATAGGTATTCTTATGCCGTTCAGTATGAGGTCATCCCCGTCGCTGTTGGCCGGATAAATGCCGAATCGTGCGTGTGTGTGCCAGCGTCCCTGCCACGTCTGCATCAGTGCGGTGGCCTCGTCCCTCATCTTCTGTTTCTCGCCTTGCGGCTTGCCGTTCAGTCCCCATGCATGGTAGAAGTATATCCAGTTTATATACGGCTCTATGTCTGATATGTCGTAGTGCAGGGTCATCACGACCGGCTGCGGCGCAATGCCGCTTGGATTATAATCTCCATATGTCGCCATCTGCTCTGAAGACGAGAGCCTGTCCGTGTTGTCTGTCGTCGAATATGCCATTTCTGTATATTATTTTTCCATTGCAGATGGTGGTGTCTACACTCCACCGGAAAGTATGCCCTTCGAGCGGACTCCACTTGCACTTGCTCTGAATGTTTTCTTTCGTCACCGTGAACGGCCTGTCGTTCCTCACAATGGTTATGTCGGCCTTGTATCCTGTCCGCAGAAATCCTCTCTTGCTGATTGCAAACAGCCTTGCCGGGTTGTGTGCCATCAGTTCCACCATGTGCTCTTTTGTCATTATACCCTTGTCAGTAAGCTCAAGCATGCTCACAAGAGAATATTGCAGCATTGGCATACCTGATGCGGCCTTTGCGCATCCGCCTTCCTTTCTGCTTCTCTCATGCGGCGCATGGTCAGTGCCTATGCAGTATATGGTGCCGTCGGCGACGGCCTGTCGCAGTGCGTCGCGGTCGTGCACCGTCTTGACGGCCGGATTGCATTTGATGAGAGCTCCAAGCCGCAGATAGTCATCGCTGTCGAACAGCAGGTGAGCCGGACAAGCCTCAAGCGATATGTTGGCGCAATGGCGGTGCCGTGCCATGTCAAGCTCGGCGGCCGTGGTGATATGTGCGATGTGCAGCCTAGTACCGAATTTCTCTGCCAGAGCCATGGCCAGTCTGCTGCTTTTCACGCAAGCTTCTTCTGACCGTATGAGTGGGTGCAGGCTGATGTCAGGGTCATCGCCGTATTTCTCTTTTGCCGCAGCCATGTTGGCGTTTATGATGGCTGTGTCCTCGCAGTGTGTCATGACGGGCAAGTCCAATGCTGCTGCCGTGCTGAATATTTTTTCGAGCGCCATTCTGTTGTCAACGAGCATGTTGCCTGTTGAGGCTCCCATGAACAGCTTTATTCCCGGCACGGCATGTCTGTCGAGACTGCTGAACAAGCCGGCGTTGTCGCTTGTCGCCCCGAAGAAGAAGCCGTAGTTGACGTGACTTTCCCTTGCTGCCCTTTCGCGCTTGTCGCCGAGGGCTTCCGCCGTCACTGTCTGCGGCACGCAGTTTGGCATGTCGAGGTAGGAGGTCACTCCTCCCCATGCCGCAGCCCTGCTTTCTGACTCTATGTCGGCTTTTTCCGTCAGTCCCGGTTCCCGGAAGTGTACGTGCTCGTCAATCACTCCAGGTAAGACAAAACATCCCGTGGCATCAACGACATTGTCGAATGTGCCACGGGGCTTTTGCGTATCTTCCGTTATCTGTGTAATGATGTCATCATCGGCCACTACCGATCCGCGGCAGGCACGCCCTTCATTGATGATTACACCACCGTATATAAGTGTTTTCATTATCAGTCTTTCTAAAAGCCGGTAATAGATTTTTTCAGCCTTATGCCCGCGCACTTTTACTGTGCGGACTGCGGCTGAGCCATTTCGTTAGGTGTTGGTCCGTCGGGTGCAGGCTGCACGGGCGGTGCAGGCTGTTGCGGGTCTTTTGTTCCGTTCATGATGCTCTGGTTCTCCTGTGCTTTCTCATAATAATCCTTCACATACGGATTGTTCTTGAAAGTGTCGGTGGCCTTGCTCATGATGTCTTCTATCCACGGGTCGAGCATTGGATATTCGTAGTTGATGGTTCTCATGAAGAACACACCGGGACCCAATATGTTGTCGAAGTTATCGCATACGAAAGTAGTCAGCAGCTTGTCTTCCTTCTGCTCGATTACTGCGGCCTCGGCCTGCAACTTTATGTTTACCTTCTCTTCGTCGAGACCGTCCATGATGGCGCGGTCGTGACGGTGCACGAGCTCAGCCTTCTGGCTTTCCAGCTGGTTATATTTGTTCAGGAATTTATACAGCTTGTCGTTCAGCGGCGTACCGCTTACCAGCTGCTGCGTGTTGTCAATCTTCACGTTGATGTCGCCGCTTTCAAGAATCAGCGGCAGCACGCTTTCATTGTCCATGAAAATGTTTGCCATGCGCACGGTGTCTATGTTTCCGGCAAACTGGAATTCACCGTGCACGACATCACAAGAGTCGACATTGCTGAAGTCATTGTTTTTCAGCACCTTCAGATACAGCATTCTGCCGTCGAGCGTCGACATGTTGCTTGTTCCCTTTATATTGTATGACTCGGCACATGAGGCGAGAAATGCCGTCAGGACTATTCCCGACAGTGCCATGAGAGTGTTGTGTATAGATTTCATCATAAGCGTTCACTTTGCACACAAAGTTACAACACATTCGTGTGCAGTGAAAATTATTTTATGCTATTTAATTTAAGTTGTAATGTTTTTATATATTTTTTAGAATCATCTTTTTCCATGTCAACTGTTCAGCTTTCATACGGCCTGTTCTTATCCACCTTCTGCAAGTTTTCATAATGCTTTGTCTGGCAGCTGCATTGCTATTTTGTTTACCGGTCATTTGATTCTTTTTTCAGCTCGTGGTCTATGCGGTGAACAGTGTAAAGCTCTAGCACAACGGCGATGAGAAGCAGCACAACCCATTTGTTGTAGACATAAGTAATGTAATTCTCATAGTTATGGAAGAGCGGCATGAAAAAGTGATACACCGTGTCGACCATTGATATTCCGGAGAGTATGAATACGAAGTCACCTGTTGCCTGTATCCGCTTCAGCCGTCTGATCACAATGCTCTTGCCCGTGTATGTCTGCATGAGCTGCATGAGTGCGAATAGCACCGTTCCAACGAGAAACAGCCAGCTGGCGGTGCTTATAATATCCTTGTGCCCCATGGCGAATGCGAAGCTTGCGGCTCCTATGACCATCATTATTCCGCCGGCTATGTAAAGCAGCGTCTGTATTTTGTTCAGTTGTTTCATTTTCTTCTTTGTTTGTTGCCGGTTTTCCTTGTTTTTTTATCAGATTTTTCCAGGTTTGCCGGAGTGGCTATTCAGCATCGTCGCCTTCAAGAAAGCTGTTCTCGTCTTTATTGTCGTCTTCAGGCTGTTTGTCTGTGCTCAGCACGAAGATGTCCTCATCGTCAGTTTTCATCATATAGCGCTCGCGTGCTATGCGCTCCACACCCCGCGGGTCTTTCTCCAGCATGTGCAGCCTGCGTGTAGACAGTTCATCTTGTTTCTTGTATCTGTTTATCTCGTCTTTGAGCTTGCTGATTTCATCGTGATACTTCCATAACTTCAGATAGCTGTTCTCGTCGAGCACGCCGACGACGAGCAGACCGCCTACGATGACAATCATATATTTATAGTGTGACAGAAATGTCAGTATTATGTTCAGTCGTGTAGCCATGTATGTTTTCCTGTCGTTTTAAATACCGCAAAGATAATCAATAATATCGTTAAATGCGCACGTTTCGGCAAGTAATTGTTTCCTGCCTGTCTCATTTTTTTCTGTATGGCGTGTTTATGCGGCAGTATGTCATTGGCAGTGGAATGTTTTCTGTCTTTGTCAGACAAAAAAAGAGCAGATTTGCTCTATCTGCTCTTTATTCTGAACGAACTCTCTATCGACAGTATCTCATCGTGGAATTCTGTGTTTTGCTTTATTCGTTTCTGCACCGTCGAGCAGCTGTGTATGACCGTTGAGTGGTCGCGCCCGCCGATGAGCATGCCTATTCTCTTTGCCGGTATCTTGGTGTATTTCTGTGCGAGATACATAGACACTTGTCGTGCTATGACATATTCGTGTTTCCGGCTTTTCCCGTTTATGTTTGCCAGTGACACGTTATAGTGCTTGCTTACGGTGTCGAGAATATCGTCAACCGTCACGGGCTTGTTGTCTATCTTCACGGCCCGCTTTATTACCTTTTCTGCCAGCTTGAGGTTAATGTCTCCGCCGTAGGTGATGCTGTATGCGAGCAGTCCGTTGATTACCCCCTGCAGGTCGCGCACGCTGCCGTCTGCATTTTCTGCTATGTATCCTATCACGTCTTCCGGTATCTGCAGGCCGTCACGTTTTATCAGGCTCTTCAGAATGTCGCGGCACAGTTGTGTGTCAGGCTTCTCAAGCTCGGAAATCAGTCCGCAGGCAAACCGTGTCAGCAGTCTCTCCGGCATTCCTGTCAGTGCCACCGGCGGACGGTCGCTGGCCAGGATGATGCGTTTGCCGTTCATGAAGAGATGGTTGAAAATGTGGAAGAACGTGTCGAGGGTCTTCGCCTTGTCCATCCATTCCTGCACGTCGTCGACAATCAGCATGTCTATGGTCTGATAGAACATTATGAAGTCGTTGACCTTGTTGTTGATAACAGCGCTTGTGAACTGCACCTGGAAGAGCTTTGCCGAGATGTACAGCACTCTCTTCTGCGGATACAGCTGCTTTGTGCGCAGTCCCATTGCATTTATAAGATGTGTCTTTCCGCATCCCGACGGTCCGTATATGAACATCGGGTTGAACTGCGTCTTGTTAGGATGCTCGGCTATGGAAAGTCCTATCGACCGCGCCATTTTGTTGCTTGCGCCTTCTATATAGTTGTTGAATGTGAGCCTGCGGTCCAGCTGCGGGTTCAAGTCTTCAGCAGGTGCAGCGTCCATCGGCGTCGGTGACTGGTTGGCACGCGTCACAGGCTGCGGCGCTGCAAACGACGTGTTCTGCGTGTCGGTCTCAATGTCAGTGCTTGTCATAGGGTTCTTGACCACCTCGACACGGTATGTCAGCCTTATGAACTTGCTGCCGTATGCCGCTCCGAACGTGCGTTGCAGGCACTTGCTCATAAGGTCTACATAGTGTTCGTCGAGGTACTCATACACGAATGTGCTGGGCACCAATATCAACAGTGTAAGAGTCGACGGATTGAACGACCCGAACACAATCGGCTTGAACCATGTATTGAAGGCTTTCTCTGATACGTTCTCGCTTATCAGCTGCAGCGTCTGCGCCCAAAGAGCCTTAGGACTTGCATTCATTAATCAAACAGTGTTAAAAAAGTTGTGTTTCAGAAATGTATTCCCCGGCCACAACGCCGGTTCCTCTCTTTCATTTCCTAAATAATTTACGCATGCACAAAGCGTCAAAAGGCATTGTGCTGTCAGCTCTGAAAGACATAGCCTATCAAAACTGTGGTGCAAAAGTAATAATTTTTTGTGAATACAGCAAATACCGTTTTTGTGAATTTCTTTGCGCAGTTCTGTTATGTTGTTGTATAACAGAATGTTACAAAAATACTGTTTATCAACATTTTTTTAATCGCGCACTTTTGTAACTCGTTTTGCCTTAGCCACTTATCAACAATCTGCGAGTTGTGTTGAAAAACAGTGAAACAATTTAGTTTATAACTCATTATACGGCATATTTTCAATTGTTTGTGCGGTTTATAAATCAACGTGAAACATTCAATTTTGCTATTTAGACATTTTTTAATTTAATCACGTGCACGGTGTACAGCGTTTTATTGTTTATAAGTAATATTTAAAAAATAGCTTTATGTGAAATAATCTCCGCAATTTCAGCAAGAGATTGTTCACGAACTTGACCCACAGTCAGCCTTCAGCCACGGAATGGCTGCCTCATTCGTAACCTTGGTTTGAGCAATGGTTGAGCGCAGACCGGTGACAGACACACACAACCTCATCCTATATTCCTTCCATAGAACTGCCATAGAACAAATTTTATCCATACTTGGAGAGAAATATAACACATTGAAAAACAAGGTAACTATTCAGCGATTCTTATATTAGTACTTGTTTCATATTTTAAAAGAATTGCTTCTCATGTTGACCCATGTGCAGGGTGCGGCCATTGTGGCCGTCAGTAAGCTGCGTGCAGCATGAAAGTTTTTAATACAACGTATGCCCACATTCCTGTTTCCGGTTACGGGCGGACTGTTGGGTGGTTGCACATACTGCAAGATACGACAAAGTTATTGTCGATACGTAACGGGGGAACTGGGGCGGCCTCACCATGCATGTGGACAATTTTCTGTTGAAAATGCGGAAGAACCTTATTTTTACATATGACGAGATTCTGTTTTCCATAAATAGAAAAGAACACGGCTCTTGTTGCCGTGCGCAATTACCGAAATATTATCTTAATGACCGCTTTTTGCGGTGCAAGAGTTATATTTTATGTATTGTGTACGGCGGCAAGAGCCGCGTCAGTTATTTTTTTGCAGGTGTTATTACCCGTTACGGCTGTTCATAAAACGTTTTTGCCCTTTGTCAGTTCAGTCGAGATGGAACAGTTCTTCAAGCGGAATGCTTACGGGGGAGTTGTCTTTGTTTGTGTCCATCAGGTCGGCCATCATGTCCCACCATTTCTGTGTTATAGGGTCAACGTTTGAGGTGTCCTGACTGTTGGTGTCCTTGGAGCATTCCTGGTAAGCAAAGAGCAGGTTTGTCTGTTTGTCCCAGAATATGGAGTAGTTGCTTACGCCCTGTTCTTCTTTGATCATCTTTTTCAGTTCCGGCCAGATGGCAGCGTGCCGGCGTGCGTACTCTTTCTCGCAGCCCGGCTTCAGATACATTTTAAAAGCAAATCTTTTCATGGTCTTTAATTTTTCAGGTTATTATTTTTTATTGTTTAATAATTCTCTTCAAAACGTCAAGACGTTGCTTTGAATGATATTTTGGCTATTTGGT
>OMUH01000077.1 GCA_900314195.1 uncultured Prevotella sp. | reverse complement strand
ACTGAGTTCCAGAGGAGTCGCTTCCACTCAAAAATATGAATTAATAGAACCTCCCTAATGATAAATGACATTAGAAAATGTTTTCAGACAAGACCAGTGTAAACATATTGACATCATTGCTTATTGAGCATAAGATTAGAAAGGCAGTGGTGTGCCCCGGCAGCCGCAACGCGCCTATTGTTCACAACCTGTGTGCTGCTGGCGGAATAGAATGCCACAGCATAACCGACGAGCGTTCGGCGGGCTTCTTCGCCCTGGGCCTTTCCCAGGCCACCGGCGAGCCTGTCGTTGTTTGTGTGACGTCAGGCTCGGCGGTGCTCAACGTGCTTCCGGCCGTTGCCGAGGCATACTATCAGCACGTACCGCTGATAGTGGTCTCTGCCGACCGTCCTCAGGCCATGACAGGCCAGCTGCAGGGACAGACACTGCCGCAGCCGGGCTGTCTGGAGCCGTTTGCCGTCAAGAGCGTGTCGCTGCCCGAGGGTGACGGTTCTTTGTCGGTATGGCACTGCAACCGTATGATAAATGAAGCATTGACGGCCTGCCGCCGCTGCGGCGGTCAGCCAGTACACATAAACGTGCCGCTCACAGAGCCGCTCTTCAACTTCAGTGTTGATGCGTTGCCTGAAGAAAGGGTGGTGACACTGCACGCCGCCGCTGCCGACCGCACAGCCCTTGACCGCGCCGCGCTGCGCTTCATGCGTTCGCGGCGTCCGCTGCTGGCTGTAGGGCAGCTCAGCGAAGGCGAGGCACATGCTGTTGCCGGAAGCATAAAACGGCTTGAAAGCCGCGTGACCGTGGTGAGAGAACAGCTGTCGGCCTGCGATGCAGAGCCGTGCCGCTTCGACGAACTGCTTGCAGCCGCCGGCGATGACAGCCGCTGGCAGCCCGACAGCGTCATCTATCTCGGCGACACATTCGTCAGCAAGCGCATTAAGCGCTTCCTGCAAGGCTGCAGACCGGAACAGTGCGTGATAGTGAACAGGCGCGGCGAGCTGACTGACGTGACCATGAACGCTACCGACGTGATTGCAGCCGGCGCACCCGATATGATATATGCGCTTCTGAGATGTCTGGACGATGAATGTGATGAGGCTGCTGACTATCGTGATATGTGGGCCACTGCCTTGCAGACATGCTCTGAGGCATGCCGGCGTTTCACGCCGCCTTTCTCGCAGATGCTTGCCGTCAGACGGCTGTGCGAAGAGGTAAGCGGCAGAGAATATGTTATGCACTGCGGCAACAGCTCGGCGGTCAGGCTTGGGCAGATTTACAACAACGGATATATTCATGTGAACCGCGGCGTCAATGGCATAGAAGGCAGCCTGTCGGCGGCCGTGGGCTATGCGTCGGTTTCACGGCTGAAAAACTATTGCGTCATTGGCGACCTGAGCTTCTTCTATGACCAGAATGCACTGTGGAATGAGCATCTGCCGAAGAACCTGCGGATATTACTGCTCAACAACGGTGGCGGCGGCATTTTTCATCAGCTTCAGGGACTGTCGGCGACGCCGTACAGAAATGAATATGTGGCGGCATCCCATCATTTTACTGCCGAAGGGGCTTGCTCGGCGGCCGGTGTTGACTATAGTACGGCTGATGACGTCTCATCGCTCGATATGTGCATGCAGTGGTTTACCAGCTTCGGCAGCGGCAGACCGTTGCTGCTTGAGGTGAAGACCGATGCCGGTGCTGATGCTGCCGCGCTTAGAATCTACTATGAGTTCGTGAAAAAGGCATTGAAGAATGCTGGAGTGGTGCAATAGCAAAATAACGCAGATGTGTGATATTGCAACAATAACGCAATATTGCATTATCAGATAAAAACAGTTTAAGAGACAATCATAATGAAACGAGAATGGAAAACAATTGAAGGTTTCGACTTCAAGGAGATACTCTTTGAGGAGTATAACCACATTGCAAAGATAACAATCAACCGTCCGCGTTACCGCAACGCGTTCACGCCGCTCACGGTGTGGGAGATGAGCCGTGCGTTCACCTACTGCCGCGACAGTCTTGACATTCGTGTGGTCATCCTTACCGGTGCCGGCGACAAGGCCTTTTGTTCCGGTGGCGACATGCACGTGAAGGGCCGCGGAGGCTATGTGGGTTCTGACGGCGTGCCGCGTCTCAACGTGCTCGACGTGCAGATGCAGATACGGCGTCTGCCGAAACCGGTCATTGCCATGGTGAACGGCTATGCCATTGGCGGCGGACACGTGCTGCACGTGGTGTGCGACCTCACCATAGCTTCTGAGAACGCACGCTTCGGACAGACCGGACCTAAGGTGGGCAGCTTCGATGCCGGACTGGGTGCGTCGTATCTGGCACGTATCATCGGGCAGAAGAAGGCACGCGAGATGTGGTTCCTCTGCCAGCAGTACACTGCGCAGGAGGCTCTGCAGATGGGGCTCGTCAACAAGGTGGTGCCGTTTGACGAGCTCGAGGATGCTTGCGTGGAGTGGGCAGAGATAATGATGGAACGGTCGCCGCTGGCACTGAGAATGATGAAGGCCGGCTTCAACGCCGAGCTCGACGGCCAGGCCGGCATACAGGAGCTGGCCGGCGATGCCACCATGCTCTATTACACCCTCGACGAGGCACAGGAGGGCGGCCGCGCCTTTCTGGAGAAGCGCAAGCCCGACTTCGACAAATATCCTAAATTTCCATGATGGAAGGCAGAAACATGAAGGCAACTTTCAAGAGCCGGCTGCTGCGGTTCAAGCAGCCGGCGGGTACGTCGCGCGGCGTCTACACCACGCATCTGTCATATTATGTGGAACTGTCGGAAGACGGCGTGAAGGGCATCGGCGAGTGCTCTGTGCTTCCTGACCTCAGCTGCGACGCCATGCCGTGGCCGCAATATGAAGAGGTGCTTCGGAAAGCGTGTGCGGCCGTTGAGGCTGACGGCAAGATACCGGCAGAGGCTCTGCGACCTTATCCGTCGGTGCTGTTCGGCCTTGAGACTGCTTTCGCGCAGCTGCGCTGCGGCGGCTCAACGGCGCTCAGCGACACGCCGTTTGCACGCGGAGAAGAGGGCATAACGATAAACGGACTGGTGTGGATGGGGTCTTTCGACGAGATGATGTCGCGGCTGGAAGAGAAGCTGCAGGCCGGCTATCACTGCGTGAAGCTGAAGATAGGGGCTATTGACTTCGACCGCGAGCTTGAGCTCGTCAGGCACATACGCAGCCGCTACAGCCGCAGTGATGTTGAGCTGCGTGTAGATGCCAACGGCGGGTTCACACCTGAGAATGCCATGCAGCGCCTTGACGCCCTTGCCCGTTACGACATACACTCCATAGAACAGCCGGTCAGACAGCACCAGTGGCCTGTCATGGCACGTCTGTGCAGGGAGTCGCCTGTGCCCGTAGCACTCGACGAAGAGCTGATAGGCATAAACGATACGGAGACAAAGAAACGGCTGCTCGACGAGCTGCACCCCTCGTGGCTCGTGCTCAAGCCAAGCCTGCACGGCGGTGCCGCAGGCTGCCGCGAATGGGTGAGGCTGGCACGGGAGAGGGGCATAGGCAGCTGGATGACCTCGGCCCTGGAAAGCAATATCGGACTGAACGCCGTGGCTCACCTCTGTGCTGAGACTTACGGGCCGGACATCAGTATGCCGCAGGGACTCGGCACCGGACTGCTGTATGAGAACAACATTAAAATGCCGCTGACAATAAAAGGAGACAAACTATGGAACTTGAAGAATGCTTGAAAGAAATATATGCGCACAATCAGATCATTAACGTTAAAACGAGCGGGTCGACGGGCACGCCGAAGGTAATGCAGGCCGACAAGGAGCTTATGATTAACTCGTCACGGATGATGTGCGACTATCTGAAGCTCGTGGCTGCCGACACCGCACTGCTGTGCCTGCCGCTCGACTACATAGCCGGGAAGATGATGGTGATAAGGTGCATAGAGAGGCAGCTGCGCCTCGTCTGTGTTGAGCCGTCGGGGCACCCGCTGCGCAGCGGACAGACGGCAAAGATTTGTGATTATGTCTTCGGAAAACGCGCGCCGGTGGTCACCCCCGGGGTGCCTTTCCCGTGTGATGACACCTTCGACCTGGTGGCTATGGTGCCGTTGCAGGTGTACAACACTCTCAGAGTAGATGAGGAACGGAAACGGCTGATGCGTGTGCGCCATCTGCTAATAGGCGGCGGGGCTGTTGATGACAGTCTGCAGAAAGAGCTGAAAGACTTTCCGAACTATGTGTGGAGCACATACGGCATGACGGAGACACTGTCGAACATCGCGCTGCGACGGCTGAACGGACCGGAGGCCAGCGAGTGGTACAGACCTTACAGCAGCGTTGAAGTGAGCCTTAATGACGAGGGATGCCTGGTTATTGACGCGCCACTCGTTCACGAAGGACGGCTGGTGACCAACGACATGGCCGAGCTTGGCAAGGACAAGATAACGGGCCGCACGCTGTTCCGCATTATCGGCAGGAAAGGCAATGTCATCAACTCCGGAGGCATAAAGATACAGATTGAGGAGGTGGAGCGCCGTCTCAGGCCGTTCATGAAAGCTCCGTTTGTCATAACGCGCCGCGCTGACAGGAAGTTCGGTGAGGTGGTGGTGCTGCTGACCGAACAGACCGACACGGAGGCCGCACTGGAGGTATGCCGCAGAGAGCTGCCGCACTACTGGGTGCCCAAGGCCTGCGTGCACACAGACCACATTCCGATGACGGAAACAGGTAAACCGGCACGTGCGGAAGCTGAGCGCATGGCTGCAGAGCTTATTGTGAAATGACTTTGAAAAAATATATTTAATAATAATGATGTGTGTACCGCAAAAATGCTTACTTTTGCAAATAAGGCTTGCGGGGACATCGGAAGGTGCACCGGAAACTGTCACTGAAACAAAATGAAATATGGAGGAACCGCGATATTTGCTTGGGAAACATGCCGGCATGATGATGCTATGCCTTTGCATGCTGTTGTTTTTGCCTTTTGACGTTACGGCTCAGAACACGCCGAACGCCAGACAGGCAAGGGGAATCTTTGACAAGGCTTTCAACCATGTGTTTCACAGTGACGGCTGCACGTTTGATTATGACGTAAATCTTGTCGGCATATACAAATGCCGCGGACAGCTGTGGCTTTCCGGAAAGATGTCACGTTATAAGGAACAGCGCCTTGAGGCATGGAACGACGGTACGCACACATACCGTGTGGACCACAAGCGGCGGGAGGTGGAACTGCACAACACCAATTCGCCCAAGAAAGACAAATACACCGCCAAGTTCAAGTTCAACCCCGATGAATATGACTATCATGTGGCCGACGGCGGCAGCACGTTCCTGCTGACGCTGAAGCTGCGCAAGGACGGAAAGAGCACTATAAAGCAGGTGAAGGTGGTGCTTACGAAACGCGGTCTGGTGCCGCTGAAGCTGAGCGCGAAGGTGTACTTCTTCTGGTGTCATCTGAAAATGGCCAACTTCAGCTCTGAGCGTATAGCTCCTTCGTTCTTCGATTTTCCGCGTTCACGGTTCCGCGCATATAAGTTTATTGACAAGCGTCCTGACTGATGACTTTTCAGCCGCAGCAGGCAACAGCATTATTGTAAATAACATTTGTTCTCATAATTTTTTTCAGTTATAAAAAGAAATAAAACATATAATATAATAAAATATGCACAAGGCAGGATTTGTAAATATAGTCGGCAACCCTAACGTAGGCAAGAGCACGCTCATGAACAGACTCGTGGGCGAGAAGATAAGCATAGCCACCTTCAAGGCTCAGACAACGCGTCACCGCATAATGGGCATCGTAAACGACAAGGACTCACAGATAGTGTTCTCTGACACGCCGGGCGTGCTGAAGCCGAACTACAAGATGCAGGAGATGATGCTGGCATTCTCGGAGTCGGCCCTTGCCGATGCTGACATTCTGCTGTATGTCACCGATACCGTTGAGGATCCGACGAAGAATATGGACTTTCTTGAGAAGGTGGGCAAGATGACTATTCCTGTCATTGTGCTTATAAACAAGATTGACGAGAGCAATCAGCAGACGGTGGCCGGGCTTGCCGACAAATGGCACGAGCTGCTGCCGAAGGCGGAGATACTGCCTATATCGGCAACAAACAACTTCGGCATCAGTGCGCTGCTGAAGCGCATACGCGAGCTGCTGCCCGACAGTCCGCCGTTCTTCGACAAAGACACGCTGACCGACAAGCCGGCGCGTTTCTTCGTCAGCGAGATTATAAGGGAGAAAATCCTGCGCTATTATGACAAGGAAATACCTTACAGCGTAGAGGTAGTGGTGGAGCGCTTCAAGGAAGATGACAGATGCATTCACATCAATGCCGTTATATACGTGGAGCGTGATTCACAAAAAGGAATAATCATAGGTCATCAGGGCATGGCGTTGAAAAAGGTGTCGACGGAAGCACGAAAGAGCCTTGAGAAGTTTTTCGGAAAGAAAATATTCCTTGAGACATTTGTAAAGGTGGACAAGGACTGGCGTAACTCGCAGCGCGAGCTCGACAACTTTGGTTACAATCCGCAGTGACGGATGTTGCCGCCGTGTCTTTTTTTGATGACAGATAAGAAAAATAAAACAGGTCCTGAATGTAATGAGGACATACTCTCAAGAGTGAGGGCCGAAGAATGTATAACTTCAGTAATTAAACAAAACAAAAAATGGCAAATTTAGTAGCTATTGTCGGCCGTCCGAACGTGGGCAAGTCGACGCTTTTCAACCGTCTTACACAGTCGCGCCGCGCCATCGTCAGCGATACGGCCGGCACAACGCGTGACCGCCAGTACGGCAAGTGCACGTGGAACGGACGTGAGTTCTCTGTTGTCGACACAGGCGGCTGGGTCGTCAAGTCAGATGATATTTTCGAAGACGCCATACGCCGGCAGGTGAAGGTGGCCACGGAAGAGGCCGACCTCGTGCTCTTTCTCGTTGACACGGAAACGGGCATCACCGACTGGGATGAAGATGTGGCAAAGATACTTCGGCGCGCAAAGCTGCCGGTTATCCTTGTGGCCAACAAGGTTGACAACAGCGGGCAGTCATACGAGGCTGCCGAATTCTATAAGCTCGGACTCGGCGACCCTGTGTGCATATCGGCAGCGACGGGCGGCGGCACCGGCGACCTGCTCGACCTTGTGATGAGCAAGATGCCCGACAATCCGGAAGAGAAGATAGAGGAAGACATACCGCGCTTTGCCGTCGTAGGACGTCCTAATGCCGGCAAGAGCAGTCTGATAAATGCGTTCATCGGCGAGGACAGGAACATCGTGACCGACATTGCCGGCACCACACGCGACAGCATATACACACGCTATGACAAGTTCGGCTTTGACTTTTATCTTGTCGACACGGCCGGCATCAGACGCAAGAACAAGGTGACGGAAGACCTTGAGTTCTACAGCGTGATGCGGTCTATAAGGGCAATAGAAAACTCTGATGTCTGCATACTGATGCTCGACGCCACGCGCGGCATTGAGGCACAGGACATGAACATCTTCCAGCTGATACAGAAGAACAACAAGTCGCTGGTGGTTGTTGTAAACAAGTGGGACCTTGTTCAGGACAAGAGCCAGAAGGCCATTGACACATTCAAGAATGCTATTTACAACCGCATGGCACCGTTCACAGATTTCCCTGTAATCTTCGCGTCGGCACTCACCAAACAGCGCATCTTCAAGGTGCTGGAATCGGCAAAGCAGGTTTATCTGAACAGAAAAATACGCATCGGAACGTCGAAGCTCAACGAGGTGCTGCTGCCGCTCATAGAGGCTTATCCGCCGCAGAGCGTGAAAGGAAAGTTCATTAAGATAAAATATTGCACGCAGATACCGGATACGCAGATACCGACATTCGTGTTCTACGCCAATCTGCCGCAGTATGTGAAAGAGAACTACAGGCGTTTTCTTGAGAACAAAATGCGCGAGAACTGGTCGCTGCATGGCTGTCCGGTGAATATTTTTATACGGCAGAAATAATGCGGCGTATAAAAAAGAATACTGATAATTTGTGTAAATGACTGACTGTGAAAATGGTTGTGAGTAAAATAACAAGAGCATTTATAATAGCCGCAGTCGCACTGTTCATGTGCGGCTGCGGCTCTGAGCATAGTGACGATCCGTCAATGGCGGCTGCCGAGGCTGCAAGGCATTATTATGACTGCCTGTCAAAGGGACAGTATGCCGAGTATGTGAGCGGATTGTATAAGCCTGACAGCATTCCTGACTCGTATCGCAGCCAGCTTGAGCTCAATGCTGAGATGTTCATGGAACAGCAGCAGAAAGAGCACGGCGGGATAAAGAAAGTGCGTATATACAACTGCAAGGCTGATACTGCCCGGCGCATAGCAAATGCGTTTCTGACAATTGACTACGGCAATGGCAGCAGCGAAGAGGTGGTGGTGCCTATGGTTAAGGCCGGCAGCAGATGGCTGATGAAATAACGTGCAACAGAGCATGATGGTCTTTTTCCGGCTGACGCACGAGGCGGAAATGCGGCAGATTGCAACTGACCTTTTATTTGTCTTTTTTATCGTAATGCCTCCTTGAGCATTTTCTTGAACTGCGTGATTTCCGGCGGAACGGCCGTGCCTGACGTAAAGCCTTGAATGATTTGCTGCCTTGTGAAGGCTGGCGCAGGAAACAAAATAGTGCTGATGCCGAGCGCGCGTGCCGCTGATATGTTTGCCGGTCTGTCGTCAATGAACAGGCTTTCCTCGGCAGTAAGGTCATATTTTGCAAGGAGTATCCTGAAGATGCGGCGGTCGGGTTTTATAGTGTGCACGTCTGAAGAAATGATCTGCCCCTCGAGTTTATGAAAAATTCTGACCCGCTGCTGAATGTCGTAAATCTTATGGCTGTAGTTTGACAGTCCGTAGAGATGATAGCCCTCGGCTCTCAGCGCATCGAGCACATGGCTCATGCCGGGCATCTCGCCGACAAGAAAATCACAGAACCGTGTGTCATACATAGCGATTGCATCACTGTAGTCAGGGTATTTCTTTTGCAGTGCAGCTATGCAGCTGGCATAGTCGTCGCCGATGTCAAGACGCGAAATCCATTCCGGCTCAAGAATGTTCTCTCTGAACCATGTTGCTTTGTCCCATGACTTGAAATACGGCGCATAAACACGGCGGCAGTCTGTTTTTATGAGCACGTCGCCGTAATCAAATATAATGTTTTTCATCGTTTCTTTTAATGTTTTTCTTGCAGCCGTGACAGACATAGCTGTTTAACCGGTTTACGTAAGTTGGCCAAACAAGTTGCAAAACTTCACGGAAAAGCTGTTTCTTACAATAATATTGCGGTAAAATTACTCATTTTCTTTAGAAAATAATAATCTTTGCCGGCATTTGTTTTTTCTCCAGCGTAACTGCTCAATATTTATATTATTCTGCTTACAGGACAGTTGTAAAAACGGCATTTTAATTAAAATCTTTAATGTTTTATAATAAATGAGCTCAATTTTCGTTATAAAAATATGTTATATGTGCATAATGACAAGCAAGAATATAATCAACGCGTAGGGGCCGTGCCCAGTGCCGGCCCACAAATAATGTTCGACTGATTTTAAC
>OMUH01000062.1 GCA_900314195.1 uncultured Prevotella sp. | reverse complement strand
CGGATTACATTGTGACATATTGTCTTCCTATGTCGAGTTAAATGAAAGAGCCCTTACAGTAACAATGATCATTGAGCTTCTTATAGTGCTTGCTGCACTGTGGGTAGGCGCACGGTATGGCTCACTTGCCCTTGGTGCCATTTCTGGTATAGGCCTGGCCATACTCGTCTTTGTTTTTCAACTTCAACCGAGCAATCCGCCCACTGACGTTATTTATATCATTATCGCAGCTGTTACGTGTGCCGGTATTCTCCAGGCCTCCGGCGGAATGGACTGGATGGTGCAGATAGCCGAGCGAATGCTCCGGCGTCATCCTGACAGAATAACATTTCTCGCTCCGTTTACTACTTTTGCACTTACTGTTATGATAGGAACCGGCCATGTTGTTTACACGCTGATGCCTATTATATGTGACATAGCCCTTAAAAAGGGAATACGTCCGGAAAGGCCGTGCGCCATTGCATCCATTGCCTCGCAGATAGGAATTATATGTTCGCCGATAGCCGCCGCTGTCGTAGCATTTTCCACGATAAGCATAGAAAATGGATTCCATATCAGCAACTTACAGATAATAATGTGCACTATTCCGGCATGTTGCATCGGCATCTTACTTGCTGCGTGTGCCAGTTATCATCGCGGCCTCGACCTTGATAAAGATCCTAAATTCCAGGCCAGGATAAAAGACCCTGCTCAGTATGAAGCCATGTTTGGCAACAGTGCTACTACCCTCGACAAGAGCATATCAAAAGAAAGCAAGGCCGCTGTGTATATATTTCTGACAGCACTTGTAATTATAGTCTTGATATCACTGTTCAGCATCTTCGGAATAAACTTGCTTCCGTCTTATGCTGTCGTTGAGGCTGTCCCCGGCGCACCGGATCATGTAGAGCTTGCCGGCGGCGTTAATGAAAGTGTCAAGCAACTTGTAAGAGCCGGCGTGCTCATGGAGGGTGTCACACATACTGTTTATAAGCCTTTGGCTATGAACACGGTCATACAGGTAATCATGCTTACTGCTGCCGCCCTTATGATAATTTTCTGCAAGGCAAAGCCCAAGAATGCCATAAAGGGTGCTGTCTGGCAAAACGGAATGGTGGCAGTTATTGCCATCTATGGAATTGCATGGATGAGCAACACCTATTTTGATAATTACAAGCCGGAAATGCAAAGTATGCTGACTGACCTGATAACGGCTTATCCCTGGGCTATAGCATTTGCTTTCTTTATAGTTTCTGTTCTAATAAACTCCCAGGGTGCCGTTGTTGTCAGCATGCTTCCTCTTGCCTACTCACTTGGCATTGACGGCTGGCTTCTGCTTGGAGTAATGCCGTCGGTATATGGTTATTTCTTTATTCCTAACTATCCTTCTGACATTGCAACCGTAAACTTTGACAAGTCCGGAACAACGGTAATTGGCAAGTATCTTTTAAATCACTCGTTTATGATGCCGGGAATGGTGCATGTCGTCTCAGCTACTATTGCCGGTCTGGGCATTAGCTATGTTTATCATTTTGTGTTCGGACTTTACTAACCAGACAAAAAATGAATTAATGAATATCAGCAATCATTTGCAGGGTTCGTGTGCCTCCATCCGGCTCACTCGTTCGTGTGAGAGAAATGTGAAATATGCCGGTTATAAGAAGAACAATTTTATAAATAATTTGTTGAACATCTTTTTATGGCCGTCACAAGACATAGTCCCCTGCATTTGGTTATTAATTTATTGGCAAAGTTATGTCTTTTATTTCCTGCAATAAAATAAAAGAATAAAAATAAAAGTATGTATCTTTGCCAATAAATATAAATTATAATCCACAAGAATTCAATAACAGATATATTAATCTCACGATTTCACGGCCGGAGCCCCCCATCCCTCCTGTCAGTTTTTTTAATCTGATAAGAAATGATTGCGGGTTAATCACATAAAAAATATGAATATGAAGCCACTGTTCTTAATGATTTCCGTTATGGCGCTTGCGAGCTTTTCAGCCGCTGCCCAGTCAAGTTATTCACGAAAAGGCAAATCAATTGTCTATGGCGGCAGAATTGTGAAATATGCTGATTATAAAACTTTTGAGAGCCTTGGCTACGGATACGGAAAAGACAAGCGCCACGTCTTTTATCTTGGCAGAGTGTTGGAATATGTTGCTCCGGAAGGCTTTACAGTCAGCTATGACTATGCGCTTCCCAAGGACAGGCCGGCAAAGGCTACCGCTCCTGACACCGCTACCGTTTCGGCTGATCCACTTGAGCTGCTTACAAAGGTTGACGGCATAATAAAAAGCAAAACGGTTACCACAACAGACAGTGTTGTTACGGCCATAACAGATGCCAACAGTGCAGTTTTCATGAATTACGTTGTAAGCGGCGACAGTGTGACCTACGACGGTATGCTGCTTCCAGGAGCTATGGCAAACGAATTCACCGATTTAGGGTCTGGTTACGGCAAAGACAGCAAGAACGTGTTTTTTATGGGAGTGCCGCTTGACGGCGCCGATGCCGGGACATTCAAGACGCTTGAAGAGGGATATGCAAGTGATAAAATGCGGGCTTATTATAACGGCAATGTGCTGACAGGTGCCGACGGCGCCACTTTCGTCTGCCAGGGAAAGGGGTTCGCCACTGACGGAAAACTTTACTTTATTTATGGAAACAAACTTGAAAAATAAGGTGTAGCCGCAGGCATTCAATTTCAATTATTCTTCAATGCCATTTATTTGCTTTTTCGGTGTCACGCCAAGTTGCTTGAGAGCCTCTACCTTGCCCATCACATTGCCCTTGCCCGTGTAAAGCTGGTTCTTTGCCTTGCTGTAGCTGTCGCTGATTTTATTTATATAGTTGCCAATAACAGTAAAGGTCTCTTCAAATCCTGCTACTTTGTCATACAGGTCGGCGGCTCGTCTGACGATCTCTTCCACATTTTTGTTCTGACGGTCATATTGCCAGAGATTATAAGCAAGCTGCAGAGCCATAAGAAGATTGCTCGGAGAAATTATTATTATATGCTTTTGATAAGCATATCTGTTCAGGTCAGGTTGCTGCTGCATGGCAGCTATATAGCTTGTCTCATTAGGAATAAACATAAGCACAAAGCCTATCGCGTCGTCAACGAGACGGCCATAGTCTTTCGCCGCAAGCTCGTCGACGTGTTTCCTGACACTGCGCGCATGCTCCTTAAGCAGCCTTTCACGCTCAGTTTCGTCATCAGTAGCCGTAGCATCGGAATATGCCTTTAGTGATACTTTTGAATCAATCACAACACTTCTGCCCTCAGGAAACCTTACTATAACATCAGGCCGGTAATTATTGCCGTCCTCGTCCTTGGTGTTCTCTTGAACGAAATATTCCTCATTCTTGCGTAAGCCGCTGTTCTCCAATATTGTAGACAACACCATCTCACCCCAGTCACCCTGCATCTTGCTGTCGCCTTTAAGTGCTTTTGTTAGATTCGCAGCATCGGAGCCAATGCGTTGTGTCTGTTCTTTCAGTGATGAAATGGCCTGCTGCTGTTCCTGTGTAAACAGTTTCATAGCCGTTTCAAACGTGTTTTGAATGTCTTTTTGGTTTAGCTCATTTTGTGTCCGGCTCGCGTCTACTGACTTCTTGAAATCGGCAAACTGCTCTTTTACCGGTTTCAGCAATTCATCTATTTGCTGACGGTTGCTTTCCTGCAATGCCGTTTGCTTTGCGGCAAGCTGTTCTGCGGTGTTCTTCTTCACCTCCTGCTGAAGCGCGTTTAACTTCTCGCTCCACTGCCGCTCGCTGGCCTCCTGCATTTTTGCGGCATAACTTCTTTCACTTTCTATCTGTCCCTTCAGGTTTGCGATTTGCCTTTCATAACTGTTTTTCTGTGCATTAAGCTGTCCCTCGGCAGATGCCTTGCTTTCAGCGAGCTGCTGCTCGAAAGATTTCTTTATTGTCTCTGTCTGTGCCTTGTTGGCAGCATTCTGCTCGGCAAGACGCTGCTCGGCGTTATCCTTTTGCTCTTGCATGCGTTTCTCAAAGGCTGTGCCCAGCTCAGCTTGTTTGGACTCTTCACTGCGCTTCAGGTCAGCCATTCGCTTTTCATTGTCAGCCCTGAGCTCTTCTATTCTTTGTTCAAAAGCAGCGTTTATGGCATTCTGCTTCAGGTCAGCGTTTTTTTTCAGCTCTTCTGTTTGCTCTGAAAAAGCCTGTTTCTGACTTTCAAGTTGGTTGTTATATGTCTCTTTTAATACGTGCTGCTGCATACGGGCTATGAGAAAGCCGACGGCAACTCCAATTATCAAAGCAATTATTGTCATCATGATCTTAGATTTTATATTTTTGAAAAAAGGTTCAGCGATGAACTTTTTAGAAGTATTAAAAACAAAAAAGCCAAGACTGCATCTGCTGTCTTGACAAACATCTTGTGTCGGGGCGACAGGATTTGAACCTGCGACCACCTGATCCCTAACCAGGAGCGCTACCGGGCTGCGCCACACCCCGTGACCGAAAATTACATTAGATGAGTCGGGGCGACAGGATTCGAACCTGCGACCACCTGGTCCCAAACCAGGAGCGCTACCGGACTGCGCTACACCCCGTTTCGTAATTGCGATTGCAAAGGTAACAATAAATTTCTTTACATGCAAATAAAATTACGCTTTTTTTTTACAAGTCATAACTTAGATTAATAAAAGGCGCAAGAAATGCCTGAACAACAAGACGCTCTTGTCACCGGTTGCTGTTCAGGCGTTACGTGTCCTCAGTTTTTCAAAGAATATGTTATTGTAGTTACCACTCTCACCTTTTTTATCCACGGAGTATTTCCGTCGCGGTCTTCAATGGAGAATTGTCCCTGGTCGGCTGACACAATTTTATTGAGCTTGGAATGACTGTTCTTCGCGAACTGCTCCGCTGTGTGCTCGGCATTTGCAATAGCGTCTTCCATCATCTTTGGTTTCATTTTCTGGAACGACACATATTCGTAGTTTATGTCATAGTTGTTAGATACTATCGCAATACCCTGCTTCAGCAATTCTCCCTGTCTGTTTATAATGTTTCTAATCAATTTCACGTTGTTTGATGTAACGGTAATTGTTGTAGTTACATTGTATCTGTATGGATGATAGCTGCTGTTATATTGGTCGGCCGTAAGGTCGATTACCGTCGGGGCATTTATGCTGATTTCGTTGTCCTTTACCCCGTTTTTCAACAGAAACGATTTTACATCACCTTGTATGGCATTAATCTGGCTGTACAGCTTCGGCAAATCATCACCAAGCACTTTTGAGCTTATCGGCCATGTCACTTTATCTGCCATCACTTCCCTTTCCGATAATCCTTTTACCGTTACTTTCCGGTCTTTGTTTGCGAAATCGTCAATGCCCCATTTTATACAGCAGCCCAACAGCAGAAGTCCTAAAGCCAATATGGCTGATTGTATAATTCTGTTTTTGTCAAGTCTTTCCATAGTCGTTTTTTTATAAGTGTTTTGATTCGAGCTTGTTCTGGCAATCAAGCCTTTGAAAAGATTGCGAAAAATAATGTTTCCTGTTGTATGTATCCGATTACAAATATAATATTATCTGTGCTTACCGGCAAATAAAAAACAAGAAAAACAATCTAGATCAGTTGTGGATAAACGTGAAAAAAGTCTATAATACATATTTCATATTATAGACTTTGCGTAAATAACTCATAAGAATTTCTGAACTCATAGAAAGATTTCTTTATTCATACCAAATCTCACCACCAATAATGTTCGATAACTTTTCGCTTGCCTTTACATTCGTTGTTTCTCCGTAGTCAACGAAAATTTCTTCTTTAACGTTCTTCATGATAATATAAATTTTAGAGTAGCAGTAAACCTACCGGTTGTTAAAAAAATGATTGTTTATTCGTATAATGCAAATATAGTCATTTGTTTTATATACCAAAAATTTTTGCGATTTATTTAACAATATTTGTCATTTAATCAAATATTAAAGTAACTATATCAAAATATTAATGTTGATGAATGAAAAATGTAAAAGGTTAAGCCGCAAAAATATATTCGTGTCAACTGAAAAAACGATGAAACGGTATGAAATAAGCAGCATGAAGCTTTCCGGCTTTAGATGATTTTTGGTTGCACTTTTGTTAACGAAACTTGAAATGCTTGTTTTTACGCTAAAAAATCAGTCATCTCGTGTAACTGTATTAATGAAACAGAATGGTTTAGAAAAATACAGACAAACTAATTTCTAAAACTTGCGGAAAACTGAGCTGAAAGATAGTTGGTCGCGTAGGAAGGCATTCTCGCGTGTTTTAGAATATATTGATTTTCAAATACTTGCGATTTTATTACATAAATTCCGCAGTAAAATTGCTATATTTTGTAATAAAAGCAGAAAAATAAAGCTGTTGCTTACGGGTCGTAAAGCAATGCTTTGGAAAATTATCTCACAGCTACAGAAAATTATCTCATTGCTTTACGATGAACAAACAATAAATTCACGGCCATTTTGTTATTTTATGCATGTTTTATGCAAAATGAATAATTCCGCAAAGTTCGATGACAAATATTTCTGAGGCGGTTTTTTAGTTAATATTCTTTAATTTCTTCTGATTTTTATTTACATTTATATGATTTGCTGAAATGTTTCTTGTGGGCTGGTCGTAATCTGAAAACATTTCATTATTAAAAAGGCCATGTTGTGTCGGAAATAAAATATTGCTGGTCAGTTGCAAAATGTAAATTAAGCAGATTGTGACAATCGCTGTCTTATTTCAAAAACAAAAAAGCCTTCCAAAAAGGAAGGCTTAAAAGCGGTGCGTACGAGATTCGGACTCGTGACCTCCTGCGTGACAGGCAGGCATTCT
>OMUH01000079.1 GCA_900314195.1 uncultured Prevotella sp. | reverse complement strand
GCGGGCACTCGTTATGTCCGATACGATACCGCAATCCGTTTCAAACGGTTGCAGAAAGTATGTAAAAAGTAGAATAATTATTAATACTTTTAATACTTTTAATACTTTTAATAACGTACGCATATTCACAGCATTACATTTCAAAAGAAAAAATCTTACAATGAGCAAAATATTTTCTCGACAAAACGCAACTCAAAATATTCAGTCGGCTGAGATGGCATTTTTGAGCTGATTTAAATCAATTGATTATCAAATACTTGTAATTTTATTACACTTTTTAAGGCTCAAAAACAGCGAAAACACGCAGTTTATTTCATTCATTTACGAGGCGTAAATGAATGAAATAAAAAAATATCTCAATGAAATAGAAATTTATTTCATTGAGATACGGATTACAGAGCATTCATTTGTCAATTTATTTTATTATTCAGAAGTAAATTCACATTCTGAAACTTTGATATACCTTTTCAAACCAGTTAAGAGATATTAATTTCTTCTGAATTTTATTTACAGATAAAACTATTCAAAACATCATTCATGCATAGGAAACAGCCCATATAGTTCTGAGTCTACTGCATCGGCAATCATACTGAAGGCCTTGCGGTCATTCAGAAAATCATATTTATCTCCGTCAATGACTATAAGCCGCCCCTTGTAGTCTTTTATCCAATTCTCATACCTCACATTGAGTCCCTTGAGATAGTCAATCCGTATAGACTGCTCGAAATTACGTCCGCGCCTTTCAATATGTTCAATCAGCGTAGGCACAGAACTGCGTATATAGATAAGCAAATCGGGCAATTTCACAAGTGAAACCATAAGACTGAAAAGGTCTGAGTAGTTCTTAAAATCACGGTCGCTCATCATTCCCAAGTCATGAAGGTTCGGCGCGAAGATGCAGGCATCCTCAAAGATGGTGCGGTCCTGCACAACGGTGTTGCTGCTCCGCGATATTTCGACGACATCCTTGAAACGCTTGTTGAGGAAATAAACCTGCAGATTAAAAGCCCAACGCTTCATGTCCTTATAGAAATCATCGAGATAAGGGTTATTGTCCACCGGCTCAAAATGCGGCTGCCATCCAAAGTTCCTGGCAAGCATCTTGGTGAGAGTCGTTTTTCCGCTGCCTATGTTTCCGGCTATTGCTATATGCATTATTATAATGTTTTTTATACGTGTTATCCAAAAAGAGAAAAGCACAATCACTGTTTCCGTCACTTGCCGTGATCAGAATCAGAAACGTGATTGGAAAAAAGACCGTACAGGCGCGCGTCGATACGGTCTATAACTGTTCCAAGGTCCTTGCTGTTGTAGAGAAAATCAAAATTATCTGCTTCTACAACCATCACATCACCCTTGTATTTATTGAAAATGAAATCGTCATAGCGGCGGTTCAGCTGTTCGAGATAGCCTATGGGCATGTCCATCTCATAGTCGCGGTTGCGCTGCTGGATGTTTTCCATAAGCCGTTTCAGCGAGCAGCGAAGATAAATCATAAGATCGGGATATTTGATAATATTTATCATATTATCAAACAGTTCCATGTAGGTTTCAAAATCACGGTCGTCCATGTTGCCCATGGCCTTGTTGTTGGCCGCAAACACATACACTCCCTCATAGATGCTTCTGTCCTGGACAATATTTTCGGCCGAGTGCACTATTGCCAGCTGATCACGAAAGCGTTCTTTCAGAAAAAAAACCTCAAGATTGAACGCCCAGCGGTGTATGTCTTTATAATAATCACTGAGATACGGATTATTTTCTACCTGCTCGTACTTCGGCGTCCAGCCATAATGACGTGCGAGCAGGTTTGTGAGAGTTGTTTTTCCACTGCCTATGTTTCCGGCTATTGCTATATGCATTTTGTGAGGCCTTTTTTCTAGTTTTTCTTCCGGCCTGCAAAGTTACTGCAAATAAACGGTAATGTCAAAAACGCAGCAATGTTTTTTTGCCGTTTTTCTCGCCTTCGAAATACGGCGGCTCATTGCGCAGGGAGATATTGTCATATTCAAACGGTACAAGAACAGTGTCATGGCCGTCGGCAAGAACTATGCCCACATGTCCGCCCTTCTCTGCAATGACCTGTATGCCCGACACGTTGTCGACAAGCGCGAAACAGGTGCGCACAAAGTCATACTGCGGCTGCAGAATGACGTTTCCGTCGCAGTCGGCGATACCGTATTTGCCGTTTTCTTCTATCACCTTATGGAAACGGATATAACTGCGCTTCATGCGCTGGTAGTAGTAGATAAGCTTCCGCTTGTCGCGCATCATCTCAAGCATATACTGAAAAGTGTCACAATAGTTGCAGATGGCCCTTGCAAGCACTATTTTAAGGTCTAGGCCGTCAAGCACCTTGCGGTTCATGTCAATATATGCCGTCACCGCCTTCTGGCAGTCGTCAAAAGGAAGCGCGCGCAAATGACTCGTGAAATCGTCCATGAAGGTCTTTGTGCCGTGCATGGCCTTTATGTAACGGTGTATCTGACGGATAAACTCATCGAGCACGAACTTATCTATCTGATGTTCTTCTACTGTGTCTACATATTCCTTGTCAAAATTCTCTGGTGTAATCATAGGTACTTCGTTTTAAATTGTTTAAGCTGAAAAAAGCGCACGGACATTTTTAATGTACCGTACGCTCACAAAGGTATTTATTTTTTAACTTTTAACAAAAAATTCGCCACTATTTTTTTATTGTCCTTATCGGTCACTTCTATGCGTGCCGGGGTATCTTTTCCGTTTGACTGAACGCCCACGACAAGCTGTCCGCTGAAGAGCTTCATCGAACTGCCGGTGAGCGGTTCAAGGGACGTGGCATCACCGTTGCACGCTCCTTTCAGCACTGCGCCACCCGACACCTTGAACGACAGCTCGTCTGACGAATACGGCACCATATTGCCTGAGGCATCGGTCATTGTTACTGTAATGAAATCCATCGACTCACCATCGGCACGCAGGCTGCCATAGTAAGGCTCAAGCTTCAGTCTGGCGGCGCTGCCGGCCGTACGCACCGTTTTCTCTGCCACACGGCGCCCGTTGTCATCGTAAGCAACAACCTTCAGCTCACCGGGCTCATAGACCACATCATTCCACATAAGCCGGTAACGGCGGGCGCGTTGCTGTGCTTCTTGTGGCGTGGCAGCATGGCCTGTCGTCCACTCGCCCTGCTGAGTCACGTCCTTGCTCTGCCGTCCCTGGCTCTTGCCGTTGACAAAGAGCTCTGCCGACGGCCAGTCGGTGTAGCAGAACACCGGCGTAACCTTTCCCTCGCGTCCCGGCCATGTCCAGTGGGGCAGCAGATGAAGGGTGTGACAGCTGCGGTTCCAAACCGAACGGTACAGATAATATCTGTCCTTAGGAAGTCCGGCAAGATCAAAAATGCCGAAATAGCTGCTGCGCGACGGCCAGTAGGTGTCATAAGGCGTCGGCTCGCCGAGATAGTCAAATCCGGTCCAGACAAACTGCCCGATGGTATAAGGAGCGTCTTCCTGCGCCATGAAATCTTCTTCAGGAAGGTTGCTCCATGAGCACCACTCCGTGTCATAGCCGTTGCACTGGCCGTCAGGCCACTGCTTTTTGTTCGACCACTCCACCGGGAATTTATAAACGCCGCGCGAGCTCACCGTAGAGGCCGTCTCTGAGCCGAGCAGAAAGCCCTTGGGCAGCTGTTTTATGTTACGCCCGTATTTAAACACGCGATAGTTGAATCCCGGCACATCCATGACCTGCGCAAAACCGGACTTCAAGGCGTTCTCAGCTTTGTCCATTCCCTGGGTGACAGGAACCGTCGGATCAAAGGAATGGCAGACATTCTGCAGATGCTGCGCTATGCGACGACCCTCGGCACTCCACTGCTCAGGTATTTCATTTCCGATGCTGTACATGATAAGTGACGGATGATTGCGGTTTCTTTTTACGAGGTTTTCGATGTCACGGTCGGCCCAGCGGTCGAAGAAAAGCGCGTATCCGTTTTTGCACTTAGGATATTTCCACATGTCAAAGCTTTCCGCCATGACCATCATGCCGAGTGAATCACACACATCCATCTGCATCTGCGACGGCATGTTGTGCGACGTGCGAATGGCATCGGCGCCCATACCTTTCAGCAGCTCTATCTGTCTGACAATGGCATCTCTGTTGACAGCCGCTCCGAGCAGTCCAAGGTCATGATGCAGGCAGACGCCCTTTATTTTCCGCGCTGCTCCGTTAAGCATAAAACCATGAACGCTGTCTACACGAACGGTGCGCAGCCCAACGCTGCGCGTCCATGTGTCATAACTGCCGTCGGGAGCCGTAGCCGTAACGACGAGCTTATACATATAAGGTGTCTCGGGGGTCCACAAGCGTGCCTTGCTTACAGAAAGAGCTGTGTTGTATGCTCCGCCGGAAGCCTTTCCCGAAGCTGATGCAGCCACACGTCCTCTGGCATCGAGCATACGCACGCTGACAGTCACGTCATTGCCGGCATTGGCAAGGGCAACATGCAGCGATGCCTCGGCATTCCGCATGTCTCCATCTGACGTTATCGTATCTACCCGAAGGAAAGACTCCCAACGGTCTACATGCATTTTCTGACGCTCCAGAAGGGTGACGGGACGGTAGAGTCCGGCACCGGGATACCAGCGTGAGCTCTCCTCGCGGTTGCGCAGGCGTACGACAATGGTATTTGTTCCGGCGTGCCACGCCGCTGTGTCAATGCGGAATGCATTATAGCCGTATGCCCAGCTGCCGGCACGACGTCCGTTTACATAGACAACCGGCTCTGACATGGCACCGTCAAATTCCAGCGAGAAGTCTGAATAGCCTTTGTCGAGCACCAAGTCTGTTCTGTACCAGCCATCACCTATCCACGGCAGTGCGCCTGAACGGCCGCTCTTCTCTGTAGGTACTTTTTCACCGTTTTGCTCTATGGCCACCTTTTGCAAATCCCATTTCTTATCAAACGGTCCGCTTATGGCCCAGTCGTGCGGCACTCTGACAGCCTGCCATGACACGCTGTCACGTGAGAACTGCCATGAAGAAATGGTCACATCACGGTTCTGAGCCTTCGCCAGGCCGCCACCTATCAGACAGGCTGTTGCAAGCATAAAGAGTCTGGTTATCATTTTTTAAACGTTTTTGAGAAAAAGTTAAGAAAAATTTGTTTTAATAAAATAATATTGTACCTTTGTAGTCAAGTTATCCTGAAAACAATCTTTTTACCTTACAAAAAAGGACTAATACCTATTAGATTTGGAGCGGTTGCCTGTGAAGGTCATCGCTTTTTTGTTTTTTATATATCGCTTTTTTTTATATATCGTCGCTGTAATGTTCCAACCCCATGAAACGCACCAGCTCCATCACCATACCGAAATTTTCCATATAAAGGTCATGCTCCAGAAGAAACTCCGAATCCTGCCCTATTATTGTCAGGATGCTGTCTGAGCCCTTATGACGGTAGACATACACATCGGCCTTACTCATACGCTCTGCTGCCAAAGCATAGTTGTCAAGCAGCATGGCGCAATATGCCGCGTTCATAAAGTCGTGGGCATCGGCAGACTTGCTTGACGTGATGCGGGCATAGTTTGCCTCAGCCTTTTCATATTCCTCACCGTCCATCTGTCCCCATGCCAGCAGACGCAGTACGCTGATGTCATCAGGATGAAGATAAGACAACCGGTAAGCCTCCTGCATTCCTTCATCCTGACGGCCGGCTTTCTGAAACATCAAGGCATAGTTGACCTCATAAGACAGGTGGCCGGGGCACAGCGTTTTCAGACGTTCGTAATAGCCTATGCCTTCATCATACAGCTCATCCTCAAAGCATATACGCCCCAGCAGGCTCAGCACAGTGGTGTTGTCAGGATTGTCGCGGAGAATGTCACGCAAGTGGTCATCATAGTCATACAGGCTGTCGGGCAACGGCACGTTGCCATAGAGATTGCCATAGGCTATCAGTATGACAGCCTGAACATTGGCAAAGCCTATATTGGTGAACAAGGTGCTTAGCACCACCTTGTTTGAAGCGGCTGCACGCTCAAGAAAACGCGCGAACTTCAGACGCTGCTGCAGCAGTTCGTCAAAGTTCATGCGCTCACAGGCTAGGAAATATCCGTGAGGCAGACTGTCGTCGCGAAACAGCTGTCTCTGCGTAAATGTATTGTCACCGCAATTCTCAAACGGATCATCAAAACAAATGCGGTAATCACACAGCTTGAAAAAACGGTAGAGCGTCTGCAAATACATTCTGCGAATGAACGAAGGAGCTTTCTTGTCTATGGAATCAGTCCGGCCGCCGACAGGCTCTACACCGCCATGCCGCATCAAGTTTTTTATATGCTGCGGAAGCCTCTCTATCATGGAAGAGAAAGCAAGTACGAAACTATAGCGGTCGTTGTCGCAGAATATTGATTTGTCAAGAATACTTTCCACTATATCGCTGTTGTCACCAAGTTTAGCGTAAGCATTCTGAAGAGCCGGATGTTCCGGAAAGAACGGCGCAAACCAGTTTATAAACTGATAGAAAAAAGCGAAGCGTTTCATGTGGCAGAAGCCGCCGAAATAAATATCAGAGCCATTGCGCTGCATGTCATTAATCTTTTGCATGCTTTTTTCCAAATCATCCATAGCCTTTTCCTCGGCATCCGGATTTAGTATGCTGTTGACAACATCATCCTCGTCAACATTGTTGTCTTTAAATGTGCCGTCGCCGAAGGCAACGCTGCCGTGTTTGATAATGCCGGGGATGATTTCCTTTTGCAATTTTTCTGTATCGCTGTCGGCAGATATGCAATACATAACTTGTTTCTGCATGTCAAGAAGATCGTCACGGAGGCTTGCGTCTTTCATCAGCGGAGCCACTATGTCCATCATCTTTCCGCGCAGCACGTCAAGGTCGGTTTTCATTGCAAACACCCACCCTACGAGTGCACGCTGACGGAGTTCTTCCTCAGTTGCGCGCCGATACACCTCAACAAGGCAGGAAAAGCGTTCAATGTCTGTAGATATGTTCAATGACAGCATCAACGCCGACACTAAGACACATGCATCAACAGTATCTATAGAGGGCGAGACAAGCATGGAGGCCATAGCAGCAGATGTCTCGTGCGACCACCGGCGTGAGGCTATGACATTGTCAAAAACAATGTTGAGATAATCCCAATGTGCGGCAGAGCACTCGGTCATTTTCTCCGTGCGCTTGTCTTTGTCTTGCTCAAGCGACAGCATGGCAACGTCTGACACATAGTTTTCAAGTTTTCCGCGTACTGGCTCTACCGGTAGTGGCTCTGCGCCGCGGCCGCGCTGACGCACTCCGCTGAGAAGAGAGTCGGTGGCAATGATTTTCTCGCGCATCATGTCATGTCCGAGCTGGGCTGCGCGGAGAAGAAGGTCATTATAAATCTTGCCGCGTTCCGGATCTTCTATATTATGGCGTAAGGTGTCGAGCATACGGTGATAGATGTCACGAATGTCATTTATGCTGTCCTGCCAAGCGGCATTGCAGTCGGGCATGGCGTCAGCCTCTTTGGATAGCATGTCGAGGTATCTGTCTATCTTGCACTCATTTAATAAATGCGCATTTTCAGAGATATAATTTGTCTTTTTCATTTCCTGTTTTTATTTTTCAGCAGCCTTGTAACTTTTAACGAAGACACCGAGCTCACGTGCACCGGGCGCTTCAGCATGACGGAATGTCTGTTTTGGCAGCATCTTCACCGTTCTGTCATTTACAGAACAATATTTTTTTATTATTTCAGTATAATGAGCTGCACCATTGCGGTTTATTTCATCACATGCCATGTTATATGCCTTTACGAAAGCATCGTATTTTTCTTTGCGTTTCTTCACCACATTAGCGTCAAAGGCTATCACTCCGGCATTCAGCTTGCTGTCACGGGTGTCATAAAGAACCGGATTGCCGGCAAGGCGTCCTTCTGTGGCCTGTGGCTCGGTGAGCAGCACCGCGTCAATCTCGTTGTTTATAAGCATCTTCAAACGAATACGCTCGTCGTTGAACGTCACCCTGTAAACTTCGTTTTTTGGCTTTGCTGCGTCTATGCCGTTATTGACGAGCTGAAGTGCTGCCGAACCTGGTGATGCCGCTATGATCTTATCGCCAAGCTGTTGCAAATGCGATATTCGCGAGCGGCGGCTCGCAATAAGTTGCCAGTATGCATTTGTTGATATTAGCGGACGTAATGATGTGCCGCGGCTGTTCAGATTGTCAAGCCGCAGCAAATCTGTCACTCCGCCATCTACACTGCGCCCAAGGAAGGCAGTATCACAATCAAGCTGGGAATAGAATTCTTTTAAGTTTACTTTTACGCCAAGAGAATCGAAATAATGCCGGTCACGGGCTACAAACAACGGCAGGCAGTCTGTTGTAGGCATAACGGCAAGCGTAAAATCATAATTGACGGATTTCTCATAAACTCCCGAATGTGTATCTGCAGCTCCACCGTCTGTCCGCATACGAGCACGGACAATAAAAACAGCTGCAATGACAATACACAACAAAGCAACAACAGCAAACGACAGAATAATTTTTTTATTTTTCATTTGTATACCTAAATGTTGCAAATATACATCAAGATTGCCAAAATACAAAGAAAATAACATAGTTTTTTGGTGCGCATTCATAAGTCACGCGGCTCTGACTAAATGATTGTCAAGCTAAATACATTCACCATAAATGACACATGGTTTTCGACAATAATATTTCTTGGCAAACATAAGGTGAAACTATCTGCGGTGCCAGTTTGCTGGCTTGCATGGACCATCAAGTTGCGAGCAAGAGCTCACAAACTATACATGCAGCCACGGACTTATGCTTAATGATGCGGATATTCATATAAGGGCTCTTTCATTTAACTCGACATAGGAAGACAATATGTCACAATGTAATCC
>OMUH01000119.1 GCA_900314195.1 uncultured Prevotella sp. | reverse complement strand
CCAACCAATGGAGGAAGTATGTAAGTCCAAATCATGAGATATAACGGGGCAAAGTTGAGAATCAGAAATGTGAGAGACACAGATAAAAGGGATGACAGAAAAAACGGCCATCCCTCTAATGCCACGAATGGACTTTATGCCAGATTAATCGAACGGTAGCCGAACTTCAACATCAGCTTCAGCCGCCAGTCATGATCTTCAGTATTGAGCTTTATTACCGGCTCATCATGTGTTAACAAGGTACTAAACTTATCAATTTCCTCTGCTGGTATTGGCTTCCGCTCATAAAGAGCCTTTTTCATCAGTAAGGCCGTTATAGCCTTGTTAATAGGCGACTCTGTTTTTACATATACAACATTGTCCGGCTCTACCTTGACCTTTCTCGTTGTTGTGTCGCGAACGTAGTCTGCCTTTCCGAACGTACGTTTGTACGCCTTCTTAACAGTTCTGTAACTCATAGTGATTTTTTTGTTGTTAAACGTTGTTATTATAGTATGCCATCAAGCTTGGCATATATTGTCTTTTGCTCCTCCACAGCTTTGTCAATGGCGGCAAGGCATCGGGACTTGAAGGTCTGAAGGTACTGGCGGTAAGCTTCAACGCTCTTCTGTTTCTCTACAGCAGAGAGTTCAGACGATACGGTCATCATGGGGATATTCAAGACAGACGTAGTGAGGATGGTCTGAATGGCTGTGTTCTTCTTCTCTTCATCGATATCAAGAGACTGTATCTCGCTTTTGAGCTTGCCTTTGTTGTCCTCTACAGCCTGCTTCCACTCGCCAAACAGATGTTTCTGTATATCGGACAGTTGAGCATACAACCTGTTGGTTATCTGGTAATATTTCGGCTCCGACGACACGTTGGCCGGTGTGGATTTATTTCCATCTGCCACCTTCTTGGCAATACCGCCCGCAAGGACGACTCCGCCAAGTACGCCTATCTCAGTTTTGCTCAAGGCAATACCACCTATTAATATAGCTGCCCCACAAACCATCAAGGCTGTCGCTGCCTTGCCGTTTGCAGACGGGGTACTCCCACTCTGTACTACTGGCGTAGGACTTGGTAAACTTATTCTGTCAACACCATTACTTGCAAATGCAGCCAGTTCGCTCCGCCTGGAGTCGAGGGCCGCGTTGTATTTGTCAATTATGCTCATAACTTTTGCTTTATCTTATCAATCTCAGCAATGGCCTCTTTGTATTGGGCCAGTTCTTGCTCTTTATTTTCCAAGTCCTTGTCAAGTTGGGCGAGATAAGCACCTATGCTTTCGTTAGCCTTTCTTTTCAACTCTTCTTTACGGCCTTTGAAGACATCTGTAACACCATTCTTCGAAGCTTCAAGCATGGTCTTCATGTCGTCTTGGAAAGCACTGCAAATTCGCTGCACATCTACACGTATCTTGTCTTTCTTTTCATTGGCTTCAGCCTTCATATTTGAGCGAGCCTCGCTTTCCTCCATTTGGCCGAAACTTGTAGTAATCTCACAGTCTTGTGCAGCGTTTATCACTTCTTCCTTTGCACGCTCAACGTTGTCCTTTAGTTCGAGGGTTTTTTTGTTGCTCATTTCAGCAATCGTCTCCGCGAGAATGTCCCTCAAGCTGTCGGCATCCACATGAGCCTCGGTGTCACGCTTCTCGGCCTCGGTGATAATGTTTCCTATCTCTTTATCGATGGCTTTCAATATTTTGTCCGTGCCTTCTTCCCAGTAGTGTGCAAGTTCGTCAGCATACCGTTTGAAGTCTTTTACTAGCGTATCGATGAGCTTCTGTGTGTCAACTTTACGGTAAGAGAACTGAAAAGACTTGTTACTTCCCCAAAAAGTAGATTGGCGATTTGCCGTCACCTCCTCGTCAGTTGTAGGTATTGTGCAATTCCAAGAAAGAGAGACAGAGTTCCAAGCTCGCTTGCGCATTTCTTCGGCCTTTTGATCGCAGACATTAGCAAGTCTTTCTACGCTTCTCTTGAAGTCATTAACTATTTTCTCCGTAGCTTCCCGTACTTTCTTCTTCTCTGATACATCTGTGCTGTCGAGGAACTTCACATGGTCGGCAAGTGCGCGCCGCTTGTCGTCAATAGCCTTGGTAAGGTTCGTTGTGGCATTGGCGAAATAGCCGTTCATCTTGTCTTGTATGATCTTGTCACGATTCTTGATGAACACTCCATCAAGATACTTGTCGCGAATCTCGTCGATGTTGGCAAGGTCGAAGAACGTGTCCTTAATGTCCTCATCGGTGCCAAAGCTACTCGGATAAAACCGTTTCATCTGTTCTATGACATGCGCTTCAACCGTATCCCAACGGTCACGGGGCTTCTTGTAAATGGAGAAACCTATGCCCGAGCTGACCGTGAATCGAGGCTCCTCGCCTTTGTAGTCTGCCGTAGCGAGATTGCGACGGAACTGTTTTTTCAACTGTCGCTCGCAGTCTTCCCATGCATCGGCAAGGGCATCCGGGAACTTTGTGCCAACATCTTGCAGCACAGAGTCGAATTTGCTGGCAATCAGCACCACCGTGCCAATGCCCTCAGAGCCGATGCGCCCTGAGAGGAAGTTTACGTCGGTGCTGTCGAAGAATCTTCCCGAATAGCTGAGCAGAAACACACCGTGGCATTCGCGCAGAAACTCACGGGTCCTGTACTCGCGCGACTGAATAGGGTCGTTGACACCCGGTGTGTCCACAATGCGAAGGTCTTTCAGCCGTTCATCGTTGAGATGGATGGTAAGACTCTTGACAACGGAGGTAAAGCGACCATCAGCTCCCACATAGTCGGCAAGGATGTCCTGCAGGTCACGGATGTCGGAGAAAGCCTTCGTGTCTGCCTTCATGTTTACCTTGGCGCGGGCAGCAGGGCTGCAGTTGCTTACAAGCTCCTTAGCCGATTTCGCGTCGTCTGGTAATCCTAGTTGCTTGGCTATTTCTTCGTCGTTAAGAGCCTGTGCCTTTGGATTGTTCGCTTTGAAATCGGAAATGGCATTGTCATACTCCCGAGCCTTACCCTCAAACGTACTCCACTCACGATCGTTATAGTAATCTACAGAGAATTCGTTGTTCTCGCCATATTCCAACACGGTCAGACCGGCTGTCATGGGCGTTGAGGCACGTGGCAATACGTTCTCACCATCAAAGAACAGCGAGTTGAGGAATGATGACTTGCCCGCTTTTACTTGTCCGACAACTCCAATCTTCAAAACCTTGTTATCACCAAGCACGGTGTCAGCGCCCTTGCGATAGGTTTCGAATGCTTCTTTCAGTTTAAGGAAAGTGTCACGAATCTTGGTATTCTCTTTCTGCGCTCCTTGGGCCAGTCCGTTTTCTATATCAGTGATGGCCTGACTATAATTTTCTTTGTTTATGGTCATATCGTTAGAATTTAGCTATCCATTTTTCAAACATATCGTTTTCGGCAAGCTCTGCGAGTGGCTTCGACTCGTCCACAAGACTTTTGTCATGATCGATGAGCATCTCGCAGATGTCGCGGCAGTGGTACATAGCCGCCGTCTCCAAAGCGTTGTAGCCACGCTTGTCTTTCATGGTGAGGTCAACATCCTGATTGATGAGGAACTTCATCATCGTGTTGTTGCTGCACCGGGCGATGTAGGTCTGTGGCGAAAAGCCTTGTTCGTTGCAGGCAGTGAGGTCCACACCCTTGGAGAAGCAGTTGAGAAACTGCTCGGTATTGTCAGCAGCGATGGAGGAGAAAATATCGTTTTCTCCATTCTGTTGAATACCCTCAAGGTGTGCGTTAATACGCTTCAGTTCTTTCAAGGCATGATCATAGCAGGATTTCAAAAGCTGTGAGCTTTCTATCTTCTCTTTGCCAACAAGCTCCTTAAACTTCCTCAGTAGCTTTATTCCGCCTACGGTTTTGTTGTATGCGTTTAGGACATCCTCTTTGTTAGACTTGTCTGACTCTTCCTGATCCTGGCAAATAGCTTTTACTCTATCGACTATTTCCTTACGATCCTCTGATTTCCAATATTGATAATCAGGAGGGTCTTTCTTAAGAAACCTTTCATATTTACGGTATGCCTTATCCGTACGTTGTGCCAGATCCGAAGCATCACTGAAAAATCCAACCTTTTCGGACCACTCGGTCTCGCGATCAAAAGAATTTCCCCATTCATCAACGACTTTCACCACGTCTTTCTGATATTGG
>OMUH01000061.1 GCA_900314195.1 uncultured Prevotella sp. | reverse complement strand
GAAGTGTCTCTTCTGCAAACTCTGGCTCTGGTACTGTTATAGACTGAGCCATCAGACCAGTAACCGATGTTAAAGCTACAATTAAAGATATAATCAGTTTTTTCATAAATAAAATGATAATTTAAGTATTTATTAGCAAAAGTACAATAAACCCTTCACACTATCACATCTACGCAAGTTAAGTTATGTTAATTTTAAAAATTATAGGAAATACACTCCACTCTCCTTTTTATTTTTATACCCATGGTCTTCAAAGAGTTTGGCTGTGAGACTGTTTCCATTCAGCGAATACGTTGCCTTTGGCTAAACGTATGCTGTTCACGATGTCGATGATGCTTGGTATCGGATATTCCCCGATGCGGAGGATGGAGAACTCGATGGCGAAGATGCGTTGGTAGAGGCGACGGTAACGGTCGGAGTTGGCGAGGGAATCCCATGCGGAGAGGATGTTGGCGGTGTGAGATGAAGCTGGAGAACGGCACGCCTTGGAAGTCGGCTTCCATGGGTCGTGCTTTGCCGATTGTCCTTATTCTTATTGGGTATGGAGAGAATGATTTGAGAAAGTCAAGGGCAGTGATGGCACAGACGAACTGATGCAAAGTCAGCGTGGCTTGCTGCTTGCCGTGTTGGACGAGGTAAACGCTGCCGTACAAACGGCAACGCACGAGGACGTTTGCCCATTGGCACAGGCACAGCGTTTGGATTTCCGCCATAGGCTTGTCGGTGGCAAGTTGGCGGAAGAAAAAGAGGAGTTGCGGGTCGGACAAGTCCGCCCACGACTTGGGGAGGGATAAATCGGGACTTCACTGCAAACAATACATTTATCACATTCAACATCTTCATTGCCCTCAGCGTTTTCAATGGCTTTAGCATATTTCTCACTTTACTTCTCGCTTTTTCGTTTTTCACTGCTTTCATATTGCTTTATGCCCTGTAACCATTCTAACAATGTCTCAATCTTTTTATCTCAACTTCTTGATATTGACATGACTGTATATCCTCTCGACGATCAGCGGGAAGATGAACAGCGTGAAGATCGTGGCACCTACGAGTCCACCGATGATCACCGTGGCGAGCGGACGCTGGCTCTCACTGCCGATGCCATGACTGAGTGCGGCGGGCAGCAAGCCGAGGGTAGCCATCATAGCCGTCATCAGCACACTACGGATGCGCGAGTGCATGCCACGCGTCACTGCGTCGGGAAGTGCGTAACGGTGGCGCAGGAAGTGCTTGATGTCCATGAGCATGATCACACCATTCTGGATGCAGATGCCAAAGAGACAGATGAAGCCAATACCTGCCGAGATGGAGAAGTTGGTATGGCTGATGAGCAGGATGAGGATACCGCCTACTGCCGCAAAGGGTACGTTGGTAAGCACCAGTCCCGCATCGCGCGCATTGCCAAAGAGCACGTAGAGGATTACGAAGATCAGCAGCACGCTGATGGGGACCACCTGCGCCAGACGTGCCGAGGCACGCTTCTGGTTCTCGAAGTCACCGTTCCAAGTAATCTTATAACCGGCTGGTAACTTCACCGCCTTCGCCACCTTTGCACGTGCCTCGTCGACAGCCGAACCCATGTCGCGGTCGCGGACACTGAACTTCACGGCACAGTAGCGGTCATGGTTCTCGCGGTAAATGATCAGCGGACCGGTGATGGAGCGTATCGATGCCAGTTCGCCGATGGGAATCATCTGTCCGTCCTCTGTGGGCACCTTAATCTTTGCGATGGCTTCCGCGTTGTCGCGGAACGGTTCCTCGTAGCGTACTACAAGGTTGAACTTTCGTTCATCCTCATAGACTTGCGACGCAGCCTTACCGCCTATCGCCATCTCGATGATGCTCTGAACATCGTCTTTATTCACACCGTAACGAGCCAACCGGTCTTCGTCGATGTCGATCTGCAGCTCTGGTTGTCCCATGTTGCGGATCACGCCAAGGTCGGTGATGCCGCGGATGGGCTTCATCGTGTGATAGACTTGCCAAGCCAGTTTCTCGCTCTGCGCGAGGTCCTTGCCGTAGACTTTCGCCACGATGGCTCCCTTCACACCGCTCACGGCCTCCTCCACATTGTCGGAGATAGGTTGCGAGAAGTTGAAGTCGATACCCGGATAGACACTCAGCCGCCGGTTCATATCGTCAACAACCTGTTCTTTGGTGCGTCCCGCCTTCCACTCCTTCTCGGGATAGAGCTTCACAAAGAGCTCGATATTGTAGAATCCTGTGGCATCGGTACCGTCGTTGGGACGTCCCGTCTGCGTCATCACCTGGCTCACCTCAGGATAGGTCAGCAGGATGTTGCGGAACTCATTGGCGAGTTTCACACTCTGCTTGAGCGACACACTCTGCGGCAGGGTGGCACGCGCATAGATAGATCCCTCGTTCATCTCAGGCAGGAACTCTGAGCCGAGCAGCTTGAAGCAGCCCAGTCCCGCCACCATCGCCACGAGCGACACGGCGATGACCTTGCGGCAATGGTGATGGCAATAGGCGAAGGCTATGTCGGCATAGCGGTAGACATAGTCTAAGAAACGGTTTTTCTTCTCCCGTACATTCTTCTTCAGCAACATCGACGACAGCACCGGCACCAGCGTCAGCGTGAACAGCAAAGCACCGAGCAGGGCGAAGCCGAGTGTATAAGCCAAGGGCGAGAACATCTTACCCTCTACTTTCTGGAATGTAAAGATTGGCAGCAGTGCCGTGATGATGATGAGCTTGGAGAAGAACACCGACTTGGCTTTGCCGCGTGCTGTCTGTCGGATCATACCCAAATGACTACGCCGGTTGAACGCTTCCATGCCGATGGTACGTGCCTGCGCCGAGAGTGCCACGAAAAGCGCCTCCACCATCACCACGGCACCGTCGATGATGATACCGAAGTCGATGGCTCCCATACTGAGCAGATTGGCACTCATGCCACAGACACGCAGGGCGATAAAGGCAAAGAGCAGGGCCAGTGGAATGACAGACGCCACGATCACCGTCGTGCGCCAGTCTTTCATAAACAGCAGCACGACAAGGGTGACCAGAATGATGCCCTCCACGACATTGTGCATCACCGTGCCCACGGCAAGGTTGACGAGATCCTCGCGGTCGTAGAAAGGCACGATCTTCACGTCCTTGGGCAGGTCGTCGTGCTGTATCTCTGCTATCTTGCTTTTCAAAGACTTAATGACCTCCTCGGTGTTCTCACCTTTGCGCATGACCACGATGCCCTCTACGACATCATTGTCTTTGCCACGTCCCACCTGACCAAGCCGAGGCTGACAACTCTCATGAACAGTGGCGAGGTTGCGCACAAGGATAGGCGTACCACCGACATTCTTCACGACGATGTCGCCAATCTCGCGAACATTGTTGATGAGTCCGATGCCACGTACCACGTATGCCTGTGAACTGCGCTGAATGACGTCACCGCCAACGTTGACATTGCTGTTGGCAATGGCCTGATAGAGTTCGAGCGAGCTCACGCCGTAGGTGGCGAGTTGGTTAGGATTGACGCTGACCTCAAATGTCTTCACCTCACCGCCGAAGCTGACGATGTCGGCAATGCCGGGTACGGAGCGTAACTTTCGTTCGATGACCCAGTCCTGCAGCGTCTTCAGCTCACGCACCGACCGCTTGTCACTGCGGAGCGTATAGCGATAGATCTCTCCGGTAGGTCCAGAGAGTGGCTGCACATCGGGATCCACACCGTCGGGGAGGTCTGCATCGTGAAGCAGGTTATAGACTTGCTGCCTTGCAAACTCGTCGTCGACATGATCGTCGAAACATACGGTGACCACAGAAAGACCGAAAAGTGTGGTAGAGCGGATGTCGGTCTTCTTCTGCACTGAGTTCATGGCGATCTCGATGGGGATGGTGACAAACTTCTCTATCTCCTCGGCTGATCGTCCCGGCCACTGTGTGATGATCGTCACCTTGGTGTTGGTCACATCAGGAAAGGCGTCGATAGGTGTCTGGCGGAAGCTCACCACACCCATGACGACGACGGCGAGGGTGATGACGAGGATGAGATACTTGCGCTTGAGCGAGAAGGCGATGATGAAATCGATGAACTTATTCATTGCCAAGCGTGTTAAAAACCAACAATGCGTTCTTGCTCACCACACGCTCGCCGGGCTGTAGTCCGTTGAGAATATAGGCATAGTCGTGACCCACATGCTCAGCTTTGACGGGCTGACGCTGGTAGCGACCTTTGCCGACTTCCTTGACGACATAATCCACACCACCGTCGAAGACGATCGCCTTGGTGGGTACACAGCAAAGTGCCGCACGGCCCCCACCGGTAGACACGTGTACGGTGGCAAACATTCCCGGGCGCAACAGACCACGGGCATTGTCGAGGGTGATGCGCACCTTCATCGTCTTGCTCTCGTTGTCAAGGACACGGTACACCTTATCTATATGTCCACGGAACACTTCGCCGTCGTATGCCATCGTGGTGACGGTAACAGGAGCACCCTGATGGATCTTGGCGATGTCGCTCTCGTAGACATCGGCAATCACCCACACACGACTGAGGTTTGCAATCTCCAGAGCCTCGCCGCCGTCACCGCTGTCCTGACCTACATAGCTGTCGTTATAGATATTCTTTGACGTGACATAGCCGCTGATGGGTGACCGCAACACAGCAGTAGCCTTTCCGCCAAAGCCATTGATGCCCGCCACAGCCGACAGACGGCTGCGCTCGCTGCGGGCCATGAGCAGTTGTTCGCGTGCTTCGGCCACCTCTTTGTCCGACACCATGCCGGAGCGGTGCATGTCCTGCTTCATCTGATAGTCGCGTTGTGCCATCTTGATCTGAGCGTCAGCATCAGCGAGTCCTTTGTTGTAGTCAGCAGCCTCCTCGCTATGGATGATGGCCAAGCGCTGACCGGCAGCCACCTGGTCACCGACCTCTACAGTCAATCCACTGACCCTGCCACTACAGGGGATGAACACCTTGCGCACAAGGGCTTCGTCACAGCTCACGTCGCCATTGAGCGTGAGCTCATCGACGTAGGCCCGTTTTTCCACGGGGGTAGCCTCGACGACTTCGTTGCGCAGTGATTTGTAAGTATCCGGCTCCGCTTTCTTTTCCTTCTGCGAGCAGGAGGCCAGGCACAAGAGCCCGGCAAGGAATAAGATATTTTGCTTTTTCATTATTCTCGTTATTTATTCCACATGACCTTGAGTCGCTCGGCAGCCTGGAGCATCTTGTTCTTGGCATCGAGGCGGGCGAGCATCGTGTCGCGATAATTGCCATATAGGTCCACAAACTCTACAAGCGAGATATGGCGGCTCATAAACTGCTGTTCTGCAGCATGGAGCATCTGACCGAGATCACTGTCGAGTGTAGGCGAAGGCTCAACCAGCTGCTTGAGATATTGACCCACGATGTCGAGGTCAGCCTGACGTTGCTGCATCAGCGCGAGCTGCTGTCGCTCCTTGTCGATGTTGGCCTGTTCCACGGCAGCTTGTGCACTGCGAATGTTGCCGCGGTTGCGGTTCCACAGCGGAACAGCGATGCTCAGTCCCACAGCAAAGTAGTTATGACCGATACTTCCATTCTTATCAAACTCTCCTTGCACAGCCATCTGAGGCAGACTCTGGCTCTGTTGCCAACGGAGTGCATGTTGTGCGGCCTCGGTCTGATGGCTGAGCAACTGCATCTCGGGCAGGGTGTCGAGTGCAGCACGCTGTCCAGTCTGCAAAGCGAGATAGAGGCCAGAAGCATTTGCGATGGCCGTTTGCTCATCGATGTCCACGGTGAGAGGCTCGTTGCCCGGGATGCCCAAGAGTTGACGCAGTTGAACTTCCAACGCAGAGGCTTCGAGAAGCAAATCTGCCCGGGACTTGCGCAGTTGATATACCATCGTGGCGATACGCTGTGTCTCCATGGCCGCGATATTTCCCTTCTCGCTTTGCTCTCGGTAGGCGACGAGGATTTCCTCTGCCGAGGAGATTTCTTCGTCATAGACTTTAGCCTGCCGTTGTTGATAATAGAGGTCCACCATAGCGGTGTGCACCTCGGTGCGCAAGTCGCGCTGCGTCACGAGCAGTTGGCTGAGAGAAGCCTTCAACAAAGCAGCGTTTTGCTTCACCTGCTCGGCGTGCTGGCCACCGATCGCAAAGGGCTGCGACACTTGCACATCCACTTCGCCGTCGTGCCCGCCGTCAAACCATCGGCGGTTGTTGGGATTCTGCACGTTGTACATCACGCTCACCGTAGGATTGTCGTAGCGTCGCGACTGCGCCAACTGCCCTTCTGCGGCACTCACGTCTAAGCGTGCGGAACGGAGAGCGTGATTGCGCTGAACCAGCAGACTGTCAGCCATAGCTAAGCTGAGCCGCTCAGCCAGAGCCCCATCACAACAAGCCCAGGCCACGAGCAGCATCAGCCATAATCGTATTTTCATGTTACTCTGTTTTTTCATCGCCACAAAGTTACGGAGTTTGCGCAACGTGCTGAAACAGAATTGATGAGAATGCTTTCATACCATATTAAAGGTTTTTAATAGCCTTTCTTTGCCAACCCCGTCAAAGCTCCCTACCTTTGCAGTGTCAAACAGGAGAAACAGTCTCCTTGACATATAACGACATCTTTAATATAATAGGTAATGCTTTTAAAATTCTTTCTCACGTGTAATAAGATAGGTGCGTTCACCCTCGGTGGCGGTTATGCCATGATACCAATCATGGAACGGGAGTATGTCGGCAAGAACCATTGGCTCGACCGAGAGGAGTTTATGGACATCATGGTGGTGGCGCAGACCACGCCCGGCATCTTCTCCATCGACATGGCAAGTCACATTGGCTACAAGTTGCGTGGCGTCTGGGGCGGCATCGTCGGTGCACTGGGCATCGCCCTACCCTCTATCATCGCAATACTGCTCATCGCCATCTTCTTCCATAACTTCAAGGATAACGTCTATGTCGAGAAGTTCTTCCGTGGCGTGCGCCCTGCTGTGGTAGCCCTCATCGCCGCTCCCTGCTTTAAGATGGCACGTACGGCGAAGATCACGTGGTCGACATGCTGGTTCCCCGTGGTGAGCTGTCTGCTCATCGCCGCCTTCTCGGTGTCACCGATTTGGATCATCATCGTAGCAGGAGTGGGAGGATACCTGTATGGAAAGGTAAGAGTTAGAAATTAGGAGTTAGGAATTAGGAGTTATTCTCAATTAGAATTTATAAACAAAGAGATTAAGGATGATATTTCTCAAACTATTCTATGTATTCAGCAAGATAGGCATCTTTAACTTTGGAGGTGGCTACGCCATGCTGTCGCTGATCTATAGCGAGACGGTTGTGAAAAACCATTGGCTCACCAATGCAGAGTTTACCGACATCGTGGCTATCAGTCAGTCTACACCAGGACCTATCGGCATCAATGCTGCCACCTATGTAGGCTATACCTCTGTCATCAACGCTGGCTATCCCGTTTGGGCAGCCGTGCTCGGTTCAGTGCTTGCCTCGCTGAGCATCATGTGGCTGTCGTTTATTCTGATGATCAGCATCAGTCATTATCTGCTCACCCACAAGGATGCGCCCTGGGTGAAGAATGTCTTTGCAGCACTGCGACCAGCCATCATCGGTCTCATCGCTGCCGCTGCACTGCTGCTGATGAACAAGGAGAATTTCGGTACACCGGCTCAAAGCATACCTTATTTTATTCTGAGCATCGCCCTGTGCGTGGCTGTCTTCTTTGCTACACTGCGCTATAAAGTCAACCCCATTTTGGC
>OMUH01000060.1 GCA_900314195.1 uncultured Prevotella sp. | reverse complement strand
AATTACCTATGCAAGACAGTTAACAATGCGGAAAGGCAACTTTGTGCATCAACGGTTTTCCTGTTTTCGTCATTGGGACACCCAAATTCGTAAATTTTCAGAGGCTTATTTGTTGATTTCTAAGCAATTAACTTTTTGCCCCCAAAAAGTGACGAAAACAGGAAAATATCCAAATTAAGAGATGCCATTGTTGTTTTCGCTGACCTTATTAAGGTTGAACTTGGCAAAAATGAGCAGCGAAGCAAGTTCTTGGCTGAAGCAGTCAAGCTGATGAGACAAGAGAATGATGTTTCCTCGAAGGCATTGCAGGACAAACTTGAAGTGATGAACAATTCACCTTGAAAGAAGGTTATCGTCCATTGCTTCGAGCCAACTTCAAAGTATGTTCTTCGTTCATTGGTGGTTCGGTCCAGTCTCTTGTCCTCTCCATTTGGGGTAATCTCACCCAATGGCGAGAGCATCAAGATTGGGAGGAGGCAGAGTTGAAGTATCAAGCATTGAAGATGGTGCTACCATCTGATGACCCGAATATTCGCTACATCGAAAAGCATTTCAATGTGCAACGAGATGAAGATATTATCAACAATGTAAGAAATCATGTTACTGCTTATGAGGATTCTGTTCGCTATCATTATGAAATGATAGAAATGGCAGCTTGTAAAGATAGTGTAGCAAGTAGATTACTTCGTGAATCAAATGAAATTAAGCGTAAGTTTAATGTCGGACGAAGCAACTATCATAAATGACTATGTTTTTGCCTTTGATAAAACAATGTGTTGGCTATTTATGCAATTCTTTTATCAAATGATAAAATAAGTTTAAAAAATATAGTCAAATAGTTTAATGTAGTTTAATTTATTTAGTTTGTAAGAAAAGTTGCAATACCTTTGCAAACGAAATCAGATAGCTATATTGATTTAAGCTCACTACAACTCAATAGCAGCAATATTTCTAACGCTATAGTAGAAAGGTTATAAAATGGATGAAAATGAAAAAATTCAACTATAGTGAAGAGTTTTCTTCAGAAGCCCTTCAGAATGTGGTCGGAGGTAATGGCTTGGTAAATTTTAGTATGACTTGGTCTGCAAAAGCCTGTGCTGACAAATGTGAAATGTGTTCCAGCAAGGACCATGATAACGACTTTAGCTCAAGTGTAGAATTCTAACATTAGAGGTTGCAGAGATAACATTCCCTGCAACCTCCTTTTAATTTAAGGTTTATGATACTTATATTTTCTCAACGAAGCGATTATGCAACCTCACAAGTTTGCATGTGGCTACAGGCTATGAAGAAAGAGTTTGTCCGTCTAAATATGGAAGACGATTATGTTTTCAATTATATATCAAGAGAGAGAATTATAGTAGAAAGAAACAAAAAACAATACAATTTGTTATCTTGTGATTCTTATTGGTATAGAAGGGATGGAATTGCTCCTAAACATTTTAATTACAAGAAAACAGAACTATCAAAGATAAAGTTATCACATATTAGAATGGAATACAAAACACTTAAAGAATATGTGTATATGACTATAGAGGAGAAAATCGGTGAATCGAGAAAGATTGGCAGTTATTTTACCCATTCCGTAAATAAATTACATGTGTTAGACCTAGCTTCACATATAGGATTGAAAGTACCATTTACTTATGTAGTTTGCAAGAAAGACGAAATTATGATGTCAGAACCTACCATAACAAAGCCAATTTATGAGGGGTTCTATTAAATTGACAATCATCATTTTCTCTATTCATACACAAACGACCTTAAAGATTTAGCTCCAATTCCTCCAACCTTTATGGCATCATGTTTACAAACGAGGTTGGAAAAAGAATATGAGTTGAGAATATTCTTTTTGAGGGACATGTACTATCCTTTTGCTATTTTCTCACAGCAAGACGCAGACACAATAGTGGACTGTAGAAAGGGAGAAGTCTTAAGGTATGTTCCATACAATCTTCCCAATTCTATTAAGCTGAAGTTAGAAAAGCTAGTGGAATTATTGCATTTAAACACCGGCTCTATAGATATGGTGGTAACTCCCAAGGGGGAATATATATTTTTGGAGGTGAATCCTGTAGGGCAATTTGTTGCTTACGGACAACTTTGTAACTCGTATTTAGACAGGCTTGTAGCTGAAAAATTATAAAATGATGGGAAATAAAATCTTCAGTAATGAACAAATGGCACATTTGCCTTTATTTTTTAATGGCATTATAAAAAAGGAGTTAATGTTGCCTGAAAAAGACAGCAACGACTTGCTGTTGTCCGACCATACGGAAAGTTATGCAATTATCGAACGTCCGTCAAAGCGTATTTCATGTATCATCGATTTTTCAAAAATAGGCGATTATGAACAGAAATAAATATTTGTATGTGTACTCAAATATCTTTTTTACAAAAGGGTATACACGAACAATGGTATATGATTGTTGCACTCAGAGAACTCTGTTCTTTGAGAATGCGTTTTATGCTCTTCTAGATGAGTTTAGAAAGCACAAAATAGACAGTATCGTAAGCAAATATCCAAATGTAGATGTGCTCGGTTTTGCTGAATTTCTTTTAAGCAACAACTTTGCTAGCTTAGTTAATGATATATCTCTGTTTCCTAAGCTTAAGAAAGTATGGTTCTCCCCAAATGAAATTGAAAATGCTATTATTGACATAGAATCTACAAGTAATCATAATTTCAAAAAAATATCAGAAGAGTTACAAGCTCTTCATTGCGCACATTTGGAAATCCGTATATTCTATGACGCTGATATTCAAGAATTATCAAAAATAGCTGGTCATTTTTATAAGGCTGATTTTAAGAGTGTTGACATCATTGTAAAATACAAGGAAGGTATAAGTCCGTCTAATTATCTCCAACTTGCCGCCCAATATCCACCCTTGTCTATATTTATCTATGAAGCTCCAACCGATACTTATCATAAGAGTCTCATCGACACAACTTATCATGGCATCGGTTTTGTTTATTATTTGAAACAAAAGATAGAGGCTACGACTGATTGCGGCAAAATTAATCGCTCTTCTTTTTGTTTGCCATCTTCTATATCCAATTTTACAGAAGGCATATTGAAAAATAAATGTCTAAACAGAAAACTATCAATAACGGCAGATGGACAAATCAAAAATTGTCCTTGTCTGTCTAAAGCATATGGAAATATCCGAGACCACTCTATAGCAGAAATAATACGGTCTAATGAATTTCAAAGATATTGGGACATAACAAAGGATGAAATTCGTATATGCAAAGATTGCGAATATAGATACATTTGCAATGATTGTAGAGCGTTTGTAACAGATATTTACGACAAGCCATTAAAATGTAAATATAATCCTTACAAACAGAAGTGGGAGGAATAATTATGAAGAATTTGTTATTTATTTTTTTTTTATGTGTCATAAGCCTTAAGGTTAATGCACAGTTGATTCATGGAGTTGTTTGCGACAAGGAAGATGCGCCTGTACCATTTGCAACAATTTCTTTGTTGAACAAAGAGGACTCCTCTTTTGTAGAAGGGGAACTTTCTGATAAGGATGGACTTTTTTCAATAAATCGTAAAGATGTTACAAACTGCATTTTAAATGTATCCTCAATTGGCTACAAGACATTCTTTACTACAAAAATTAGTGATGGTATGCATATTTCATTGGAGAAGCAAACTACAGAACTTCAAGGAGTGGTAATCAAAGGTCAAATGCCTAAGCTACATTTGGTGCCAGGTGGTACTCGCACCTTGATTTCCGGCTCATTCTTAGCTGATGCAGGAAGTGCAACGGATATTCTTTCCCAATTGCCAAGAGTAAAAGTCAGCGATGAAGGAATATCGGTTTTAGGCAAGGGACAGTCTGCCATCTACATTGACAATCGAGAAATCTCAGACCCTGCAGAACTAGAAAGACTTAGTTCTCAAAAGGTGAAAAGTATTGAGGTCTTGACTACTCCTGGGGCAAAATATGCAGCAGACAAGAAAAGCGTTATTGTCATCAAGACTCTTGATGACAATAATAACGGATTTGGGTTGGACTTCATTGGCACAAACAAAAGAGCGACAAAATTCTCATCAAAAAACGATTTGAATCTTTATTATCATAAAAATAAAATTAATGTTTACGACAATATTCAAGTCAAGAATCAAGCTACAGACATTTCCCAAGATGTAAGAAACAACATACTTGGAAAAGACAACATAGAACTCCACACCATAGATTTAAAACATGCTAATCGCTTTTGGGGAATTGTCAACAAAATGGGATTTGACCTAGACTTAAGCAAGAAACATCATATAGGTGGATTCTATGAGTTGCAGAGAGACTTCCCTACACGCTATTATATTTGGAATAGAGAAGAGAGCGTCTCAATCAATGGCAAGCCAAATAGTTATGATGCTATATACCAAGACGGAATGAGCAAAGGAGGGCCAAATTCTCATTTGAACTTATACTATTCTGGACTAGTTGGCAAAATGAAGATTGATGCAAATTCTATGCTGTATTGGACAAAAAGATACACAGAAAAAATACAAACAGAACAGATGGCGACCGAGACTAAAGTTATTCCGACTTCCAATACATCCAATGGTAGGATTATAGCTAACAAGATAACGTTGTCATATCCGCTGCTTAAGAATCTCAATGCAGAAGTGGGAACAGAGATTACATCTACCAGAAGTAAGCAAAAGTATAATAGCCAAAGCAATTTGATAGAATCATCTATGGCTGACGTTTCTGAAAAGAGAGTTGCAGGATTCTTGAATGCAATATTTAAAACTGCTGATTTTACGTTTGGTGGAGGTGTTCGTTATGAGCATTTGTCAAATACAACCATAGGCAATAGTACAGAGGATGATTTGTCGTATAATTATAACAATTGGTTTCCTAATGTCCAATTAGGCTATTCTCATGGAGATTTTGAAATGTCATTGGGATATTCTTCAAAAATTTCAAGACCAACATATTCACAGCTGTCAAACAATGTAACTTATGATGCTAGATACATTTATGAAGGAGGAAATCCATATTTAAAGAGTACTATAGAGCATATACTAGATGCTTCTATATCCTACTCTTGGTTGAATCTATCCATAGAGTATGAGCACGATTCCAATCCGATTTACAATTGGTTTGATTGGTATGACTATGACAGAAACATCATCAAGTTGACAAGTGCAAATATTAGCGGTATAGATTTTGTGTCAGCTTCATTGACAGGAGAACCTGTTGTTGGAGTTTGGCATCCTATTATTGAATTGGATTTGAACAAGCAATTTTTGGATGCTTCAAAATATAGTGTGAATGAAAATTTTAAGACTTTGGGATTTGTTGGGCTTTTTAATAATCAATTTGTATTGAAAACTTGGCAATTTGGAGTTTCTTATTGCTATACATCTAGCATGGCTGATGGTTTCATAAAATCCAAGAGTACGAATTTGTTAGATATGTATGTGAAGAAAAAACTTCTAAAGAACAATTTGCAAGTTCAGCTCAAATTCAATGACATCTTAGATGACAACCACAATAGGTGTACATTATATTCGCCTATAAATATCATGAGCCAAGATAGAAGTTATAAAACTCGCTCACTACAGCTATCTGTTATTTTCAATTTACATCCTCACAATAAGTTGAAGCATCAGGTAATGACAGATGCGGGAGCAGATGAAAAAGAAAGATTATGAAACGCTTTCCAATAATACATCAACATGACTCTATGCAATGTGGCATAGCCTGCTTGCAAATGATTTGCAAATATTTCGGCAGAGAATATTCTATGAATTCTCTGTCGAAACTTTGTTTTGCCACTACGGAAGGGGTGTCTCTGCTAGGTATCAATGAAGCTGCAAATACTTTAGGTTTGCATACCACATGTGCAAGAGCTACAACTTCGACTTTAATCGAAGCACCTCTACCTTGTATTCTTCATTGGAATCAGAATCATTTTGTGGTTTTATATAAGGTAAAGAAAGGAAAGAAGTTCTATGTCGCTGACCCAGGAAAAGGATTGGTAACTTATGGCTTAGATGAGTTCAAAAAGCATTGGGTAAGCACGAAATCTAATGGAGAGGCCAAGGGCATTGCTATGTTCTTGGAAACCACCCCTGCTTTCTTCACTTATAAGATGGAGGGTGAAGCGAACTTAAAAGAAAAGAGGTCTTTACGATTTCTCTTTGGATATGTGAAGAAATACCGCAAGTATTTCGGACAAATCATCTTGGGTTTGATAGTTGGAAGCCTCTTACAACTTGTACTGCCATTCCTTACACAATCAATCGTGGATGTCGGTATCAAGAACCAAGATATAGGATTCGTTTGGCTTATACTGTTGGGACAGTTGATGCTTACCATCAGCAGAACTGTAATCGACTTTATACGCAGATGGTTGTTGCTACACATATCTCTGCGCATCAACATATCGTTGGTGAGCGACTTCTTCATCAAACTTTTGAAGCTGCCGATGTCTTTCTTTGACACGAAACTTATGGGCGACTTGATGCAGAGAATGAACGACCATAGTCGTGTGAACAACTTCCTTACACAGCAGACACTCAACATTACCTTTGCCATGCTCACCTTCGTGGTGTTCTCGGTGGTGTTGTTCTTCTACAACAAGTTGGTGTTTGCCATCTTCTTGTTGGGAAGCATCCTCTATGGCGCATGGATGACCTTGTTCTTGAAGCGGAGAAAGGTGCTTGACTATGAACTGTTCGAGCAACAAGCCATCAACAATAACAAGACCTACGAGTTTATCACTTCCATGCAGGAAATCAAGTTGCAGGATTGTGAGCAGCGCAGAAGATGGGAATGGGAAGATACGCAAGCAGACCTGTTCGGTGTGCAGATGAAGTCGCTCAAACTCCAGCAGACGCAGGAGGCTGGAAGCATCTTCATCAACGAGGTAAAAAACATCATCATCACTGTTGTAGCAGCTACAGCCGTGATTCATGGACAAATGACACTCGGCATGATGCTCGCCGTGCAATACATCATCGGACAGCTAAACTCACCTGTAGAGCAAGGGCTCTTTCATTTAACTCGACATAGGAAGACAATATGTCACAATGTAATCCG
>OMUH01000068.1 GCA_900314195.1 uncultured Prevotella sp. | reverse complement strand
TGACGAGCTTCACGACGTTCATGCACGAGCAGATGCCCCACGTTCACCGTCACTCCCCCGAGTTCTCGTTGAGCAAGGTGAGCTTCGACGACCGCGATCTGCCGCGAAAGCTGAAGGACACGAAGGCTCGTCCGAAAGCCTACTACGCCTACGATGTGGCGAGCCAGTGCGTTGTGGGCATGGCCTACAACCGCAACAAGAATGTGGACCTGGTGGTAGACTGCTTCAGGGACATGTTCCGCCTGTTGGACAGGCACGGCTGGGGCTGCCCGGCGCAGGTGGAGGTAGAGAACCACCTGATGAGCCAGTGGAAGGACTCTTTTCTGAAGGCCGGCGTGATGTTTCCCTTTGTCAGGTTCTGCGCTCCCCAGAACTCCCAGGAGAAATACGCAGAGCCGATGAACGGCGCGAAGAAGCGCAGCATCGAGCACAAGAACCACCTTGGCATCGGCAGGTTCTACGCCAAGGACCGGCACTACCGGACAGAGGCGAAGAAGGTGTTTGACGAGAAGAATGATACCTACGAGGACAAGCAGTACTACACATGGGAAGAGCTGATAGCCGACGACAAGCGAGACGTGTGGGAGTTCAACCACAGTCTTCACCCTAACCAGAAGAAGTACCCCGGCATGACGAGGTGGGACGTGCTTGTGGCGAACATCAACCCAACGCTTGAACCCTTGGAGAAAAGCAAGGTGGCGCGATATGTCGGCGAGCATGTTGAGACCACGATACGGCGGAACTCCTACTGCCGGGTGCAGTACAAGGACTGGTGGCTGAGCGACGTGAAGGTAATAGAGCAGCTTGAGCCGAACAACTGGAAGGTTGACGCCTACTACCTGCCCCATGAGGACGGCAGCATCACGGACGTGTATATCTGGCAGGGCGACCGCTACATTGACAAGCTGGAAGACGTCGGCACGTTCAACACCGCCGACTGCGAGCAGACGGCGGCGGACGAGGCCGTGAAGCTGAAGCAGCAGAAGAAGATAGCCAAGTTCAACAAATGGGTTAAGGACAACGAGATTGGCACTGTTGGCGTGGCAGCGAAGGCGGCCGAGACCGAGGCGGAAGAGCCAAAGGCAGAAGCACTGCCAGCGCCAGAAGACATTGAGCCACCGCGTGAGGCTGACTGTTCAGCCGTGAACTATGCGCAACGAGCGTTAGAAGACCTTTAAAACGAACATAGAACAATATTAAAAAAAAGAAAGACCATGATTACAGAAGAACAGAAGAAAAAGATTTTGACAGCCATTAAAGAGTCGCGCGGCAACTATCCGAGTGACTCCAAGCATGCCCAGAGCCTTGGAATAAGCAAGAGCGTGTACAGCATGCTGAAGAAAGGGCAGACGGTGAAAGCGCTTAGCGACGGCATGTGGATAAGCGTTGCCCGCAAGCTGAACGTAACACTGCGTGAAGGAATGGAGTGGAAGGCAGCCAAGACCCCCACCTTCGAGTTTATTACCAGGCAGCTGGAGGTGAGCCAGCAGAGCAGCCTGAGCGCGATATTGGTTGACATGCCGAACATAGGCAAGACGTTCACTGCGCGCTACTACGTGCGCACGCACAAGAACGCGGTGTACATAGACTGCTCACAGGTGAAGACGAAGACGCAGCTTGTGAGGAAGATAGCCTCAGAGTTTGGCGTGAGCTCAGGCGGCTGGTATCACACGGTTTATGAAGACCTGAGCTACTACCTGAAAAGCATCGACCGTCCGCTGATCATTCTTGACGAGGCCGGCGATTTAAAGAATGACGCCATGCTTGAGTTGAAGGCCCTATGGAATGCCACGGAGCGCTGCTGTGCATGGTATATGATGGGCGCCGACGGACTGAAGGAGCGCATACGGCGCAGCATAGAGCTAAAGATGGTTGGTTACACAGAGCTGTTGAGCCGCTATGGGGGCAAATACAGCAGGGTGACACCTGACGACGGCCGCGAGCGCGAGCAGTTCCTGAACAGCCAGGCGAAGATCGTGGCCAAGGTGAACGCTCCGGAAGGTGCCGACATTGCCTCCATCGTGAGGCGTAGCAAAGGCGGTCTTCGTCGCGTGTATACCGAGATTGAAAAGATTCGACAGATGGCTGCGTCTCAGCAATCGGAGCGAGCTCCATTGCATTCGACTTGCGCATCTGTTGAGAAACTAAAGATGACTGAGCCATGAGCAAGCGAGCATACAGTGTGAGGGACATAGAGGCTAAGAAATGGGTGACTCTGCCCTGGGGAGAGAAATGGAGCAGTCCCTTCGGCTACCCCGCCGACAATGCCCGCTGGTTCATAAGCGGTGCGAGCGCGAGCGGCAAGAGCTCGTTTGTTATGCAGCTGGCGAAGGAGCTGTGCGAATATGGCAAGGTGCTGTACATGAGCTACGAGGAGGGCGTAAACCAGAGCTTCCAGCGGCGTCTGGGCTATCTCCACATGGACGAGGTGCAGGGGAGGTTCCGCGTAGCGGTGGGCGACACGTGGGACGAGCTGGTTGCCCGGCTGAAGAAGCCGAAGAGCGCGAAGTTCATCATCATTGACTCGTTTCAGGTGGCCCCCTGGGACTATCCCGAGGCAGTAAAGCTGATGGAGACCTTCCCGAAGCGCTGCTTCATCTGGATAAGCCAGGAGGAGAAGAGCCAGCCCCTTGGCGGCGGTGCGGTAAGGCTGAAATACATCTGCGACATGAAGGTGCGCGTGGTGGGCTATAAGGCCTACTGTCAAGGCCGTAGCATCGGCGAGGCTGGGAGCTACTTCACTGTGTGGGAAGAAGGCATTCTGAAAAGCAGCAACCAGATATAAAAAAGAGGGATTGCGAAGCAGAGAAAGGGACACACATTAACAATTAAATATAAAGAAAAGATGGAAGAAGTAATAGAAAAGATTGTGTTGACGGCCAAGAAGTTATCGAAGGATTACGGTTACAGCGACCAATATGAGCTGCTTACTGAGGCTTCACGCCGTTTGGAGGAGCTTGGAGAAGAAGCCCTAAAACTTGAGTATTTGATGGACAAGCTGGAAGGAGGTGAGGAATGAGCGAGGAGAGCAGAATGATATTTGTGCGCGCGCCCCATGGCCGGAAGACCCACGAACGGCTGTTGCTCCGTGCCCTGCGCTGCGGTTATTGTCAAGGTAACGGCTGGTTCTGGGGCGTGGGCGACATGGGAGAGAGCGTGAAGGAGCCTTGCCCCATCTGCAAGGGCAGAAAGGTGTTAGATGCCGAGGTGAACATAGACTGGAAAGAACATAAAACAGCAAAAAGACCATGAACAAGATTATTGAAAGGCTAAGGAAGCGGCTACAAGCGTGGCATGAGGAGCGTGCGGAGCGTATGGAGGCTGCTTGTGCGGCTGAGCTTGACGAGACAGCCCGCCGTGAGGTACAAGTGATGGAATTCAACGGAGAGTTATATATGAGCGTGAGCGGTGTGCCGCTGCTGCGGGCAGAAGACCTTAAGGGTGACCTGACATGTGCGGTGCAGGCGGCGCGCGGGCACTATAAGGACTGGAAGGAGGAGAAACTATGGGAACGGAAAGGGACTACAAGCGCTTTTACGCTTTACTGAAGAAGATACCATACGCAGACAAGGCAACGCTTGTGGAGCAGTTCACACACGGGCGGACGACGCATCTGCACGAGACGAGCGACGGCGAGTATGCAGACATGATAGCGGCGATGCTGAAAGCTTCAGGCGAGGACGCCGGCTATGGTTGCGGCAACGCTCAGCTGAGAAGAGCCAGGAGCGTGAGCCTTCATTTGATGCAAAAGCTGGGCATAGACACGAGTGACTGGCACCGTGTTGACGCCTTTTGTGAGCATGTGAGAATAGCGGGCAAGCGTTTCAGAGAGCTGAGCATAGAAGAGCACCGGGCATTGCAGGTTAAGCTGCGTATGATAGAGAAGAGAGGCGGGCTAAGGCCGAGACCCAAGACAGAGAGCACGTGCATGATTATTCCGTTGACGGACAATACAGAAAGCAACTGACATGGAAATACAGCGATTGGCAAAGAAGGATATGCACCGCATCAAGGACCGGCTCCGGGAACTTGGAGAAGCTGACTATATGGAGTATCTGGAGCAGCTCGAACGCGAGATAGAGGATGAGATCCAGCGCCTGTGCTGGAATTTATAATAATTAAAAACAAAGAAAATGGAAGACGAAAAGAAACAGACAGTAGAACTGACGGCAGAAGAGCTGACAGCCTTCAAGGCCTATCAGGCCGCAAAGGCAAAGGAAGAAGCAGCAGCCAAGCGCAAAGCCGACAGAGAGGCTTATGCCGAGCTTGTTGACGAGGAAGTGGCGAAGGCCATACCAGAGCTGCAGGCACTGAGCGAGCAGATAGTGGCGACGAAGCGCAAGGTTTATGCTGCGTTTGCAGAAGTATTGCAGATGAAGGACGGCATAATGAAGCTTACCAAGGCCGGCCAGCGCACGCACACATTTACGCACAGCAACGGTCGCTACCGCCTGACGTTAGGCTACAACTCGATAGACGGTTACCGCGACACCGTTGAGGACGGCATAGCCTTGGTTAAGCAATACATAGAGAGCCTTGCCACCGATGCCAAGAGCCGCACGCTTGTTGCCGCAATCATGCAGTTGCTGAGCCGCGACCAGGCGGGCAACCTTAAGGCGAGCCGTGTGCTGCAGCTCAGGAAGCTGGCAGAGCAGAGCAACAGCGATGTGTTCAAGGAAGGCGTAGAGATAATAGAAGAGAGCTATCAGCCGAGCATGACGAAACAGTTCATCCGTGGCGAATACCGTGATGATCAGGGCGGATGGCACTACATACCGCTGAGCGTGACCGATGCCGAATTGAGAGAGCCTGAGGGCAAGAAAGAAGAAACGGCGAACAATTAAAACATAGGAAAGAAGAGCAATGAACAAACGGCGAGGAGTGAGTTATAAGAAGCGTGTCGAGGAGATAAACCGAATTTATGACAAATGGGCGAAGACCGGGCTTAGCAACAGGGAGATATGGCGCAGGCACATATATCCGCTGTATGCTATTAGCGAGCGCACCTTCTATAACCTGCTCAACGCCAGTGCCGACGCAAAGAACATTATAGACGACGGCACGCGCGAGCTGCTGCTTTTTGATGATGACGATTTTAAATAACGAGAAATGGAAGAGAGCGGGCTTAGCAATGTAATTGGCAGGATACTGCGCGACATAGCAGTGGAGCTGGGCGATGAGTTTGACAAAAACTTTGAGCGTGAGGGCTTTTTCTCAGAGCGCTGGCAGCGCCGCAAGAGCCCAGTGGGCAAGGGCGGCGTGTTGACGGCGAGCGGCCAGTTGCGCAGGAGCATAAAGAGCCGTGCAACGGGCGACAGCATTACCTTTTACAGCGACCTGCCCTATGCGGCCATACACAATGAAGGCGGCGAGATAAAAGTGACGCGGAAGATGAAGGCATTCTTCTGGCACAAATACTATGAGGCGACAGACTCGTTCGGCAGGCGAAAAGACGGCACGCCACGCAAGGACAAGCGCACGTTGCAGCTGAGCACTGAGGCCGAGTTTTGGAAGGCACTGGCGCTGATGAAGAGCGGCGCGAGCATAAAAATTCCTAAGCGCCAGTTTTTAGGAGCATCGCCGGAGGTTGAGCAGGCCGTGCTGGAAATTATAGAAGAAGAGCTAAGCAAATATTTTGACAACGATTTTAAAATTGAGACAAGATGAAAGACGTTTATAATGCCGTTAAAACGGCGATAGAAGAGAATGTTCCTGAGGTGCGTTACATAGACCTGTGGAACCACAACGTGGAGTTTATAGAGCAGGAGTCGGCATGGGACCGTCCGGCGGTGTTCATTGAGTTTGGCCCGATAACCTGGGAGCCTGTTAAGCTATGCCGGCTGCGCGGAAACGGCGAGCTGCGCCTGCACGTGGTGACAGACTGGGCCGAAGGCGGGCAGGCGGCAGCCTGGGACGTGAGCGAGAGCATACGCAATGCGCTGGAAGACCTGTCGGGCATGAGCTTCAGCGGCATGACACTGTGCCAGACGCTGACGAACCACAACCATGAGGACATACTTGAGAGCATTGACAGCTATTTTGTGAGATATTTACTATAAAAAGAAATGATGACAAACGAGGAAACAGAAAGAACTCTGTTGGAGAGGATGGAGCTGGCCTGCGGCAAAAAGCGGATAATATTCAGGCCGGCGAGCGTGGCTAAGCTCAGGGGCGGCCAGGGCTGGGTTAAGACGTCTGACAACCAATTGCGAGCCTACAGTGAGGCTGCTACGGCGGACGACCTACTGCACACGTGGCGACAAGCGTTATACGCGGACGCTGGACAGCATAGAGATAGTGGGCATGTACCCGAAGGGCCAAATGATTTTTCATAAAGTAAAGCAAATATTGAACACACTTGAGACTATAGGCATAAAGATAACAGAATAAAGATAGAACAGAAACAATGAAAGAAATAAAGATAATAAAGGAAGGAACAGAGAGCTATCACGTATACATGAGCGGGCATGACTGCTGGATAAACAGACAGGGTCTGCACGCGCTGGCAGAAGAATGCTGCAAACGGATAATAAACAAATAAAGAGGAGCTAAAAATGAAGAAAATGAAGAAAATGAAGAAACAAAAATTAGATGTAAAAGCTGCTACGGCAATAACGATAAAGTCGTATGCAATATCAGAAGAATTGTTTGAGGAGCTGCTGTGTGAGAGCGACGGAGAAGACTGGCTTGTGTGGCTTACAACGGCGAGCCTGCTGCTAAGAAAGGTTATAAAGAGAGTGTCGGCAGAGAGCGGCGCGAGTTTTGCGGATATAAAGAAGGAGACAGACGCCTTGGTTGAGGTGCGGCGGTTGTTTAAAAATTATTAACCGCTAATGCTTTATGTATGCCCGGACGGAGAGGTCTACACGGGAAAGCTTACATTTGCAATGTAAAATAAAATCTTTTGTCCTAAAAGTAATACGGATTCTTTTTTCATGATTTGATAGTATTGCCAATGGCTGATGTGCGTGACGCACGTCAGCCATTTTTTTTTGTACTCAACTTCTCAAGATTACTTATAGCGACTCATTGGTGTCGCTGCCTGTACCGGTGCCGCCTGTGCTGGTGCCGCCGTCAGGGGCAGTTGCTGAGGTTTCATCAGCGGCGGGCAGTTCAATCTTGCCGTCATCGGTCATATATTTGTAAACCACCTGTGTTACGCTTGACAGGCCGAGGCTAAGCTTTATCTTCATGGCCTGCTGATAAAGAGCGGTGCCATTGTTGCCGTTGGCTTGGTTAGGATGATTGGCTCTGAGCCATGCCGAAGCCACGGCCTGCCGGGCTTTAAACTTGCCGTGCTGTGCCACCTGCTTTTCTGTCCACGGCCCCTTGTAGGGGTTCTGAAGCTTAGCCAGCCTTATCTTGTTGCTGCTTTTGTTGGTTGCGAAATAGTCGTTTGAGTTGTGCCCGTAAGAGCCGCTAATGCTTTTAATAACATCAATAGGAGTAATTTTTGCCATAGAAATAATTTTTAATGGTTTATTTTTACTGATTTTTTATTGGTTGGGTCATTGTTTTTTGGGCCGGCACAAGGCACGGCCCCTGCAGTTGCGCCATTGTCAGGCCACAATAATTACAATTTGCCTGTGCCGCGCTATTACAGCTGCATGATGAGCCAAACAAGAGCGGCCATGGCGCCTCCGGCAAAGGTGAGGGCCCAGTCTATGAAATCGAATTTATTGCCATAGAGATAGTCTTTCAGTTCGAGGCAAGAGGCGGCAACTATGGCGGAATAAGCAGCCGCGTAGGGCGAAGCAGCGCCCATGCCAACGATGAAGCCACCCAGGAGGTGCTTCCAGTGGTTGCTTTCTTTGAGAAATTCAAGGGCTCTTTCATTTAACTCGACATAGGAAGACAATATGTCACAATGTAATCC
>OMUH01000097.1 GCA_900314195.1 uncultured Prevotella sp. | reverse complement strand
TCATTTTGCAGGGACGGATTTTCTCCGGCCTGCGCATTTTGCTGGTGAGATATCATACATGCAGCAATGGCCATTGATAAAACGGGGGTCTGGATATTTTTCTTTTTCATAAGCACAATTTGTTATTAAGTTAATAAATTCAGTTATAAGATTGAGTTGTTTCTCTAATCTGTTGGCAAAGATAGTATAAAAAGTCAGTTATAACTTTATGTGGTGTTACAAATAGTTTATGAAAAAAGGGAAAAGGGATATAAAATAATCTATTTCCTAATAAAGCAACATTTTATACTATATAAAAAAGGTTGACCGTATCATCACAACACAGCCAACCTTAACGACTAACATCTTTTTTTGGTTAATCTTTGTATGATAAAACCTAAAACTAATGTCTTTTAGAGTAATTACTTGGCTTCCTTCCAATATTCTGGAGCACCAAGACCAACAGCGAAACCTGCATAGGTATGCTTGCGAAGATAGTTGAGATCCCAAAGACCAGTAGGCAAACCAGGACGCCAACCTGAATCCTTAGGAGAATCTGTAGCACACCACTGAGTGATGCCATACTGCTGAGCAGCAGGAATAATCTCGAAGTACTTCTGGAGAACGAAGGTGTAGAGGTCACGCATTTCCTTGTGTTGTTCCTCGGTCATCTGATCATAAGTTACAGAATTGCCAGCGGCATCAACATAACCCATATCAAGTTCAGAAATCTTGCAAAGCTTGCCACTTCCAGCCATCAACTCCAACATCTTGACGATATGATTTTTTTTACTTTCCTGAGTTTTAGGATCAGCATAGCAAGAGATATGCATCTGAGATGCGATACCATCAATCTTGGTAACACCATCAGCCTCCCAATCCTTGATCCACTGAATCAAACTCTTCAACTTGCCATTGTCGTCCCAATCGCTCTCCAGGTTATAATCATTGATGAAGAGTTTCAATTTCTCAGGGTCACCATTATGGGCGGCAAAACTCTTGCGAGCATCAGCCACGGCTGTGCGAACATAGTCGAGGTCGCCGAGATAATCCTGCCAGTAGAAATTGTTCTTTGCATCGTCAGCTGAAACGTTGCCTCGTTTAGCAGACTGCAAGTCGTACTTGCCATCACCATCATTATCGGCACCAGAAAGGGCCTCGTTCACAACATCCCAAGATGTAACATAACCATCAGTAGCCTCCATCATACCATCAATCCAAGTTCCCATGGCAGTGGTAAGAATGTTCTTCTTCTCCTCATCTGTAAGAGCTTTGGTATTTGAAGGCTTCATGTAGTAAACTTCAAAATCATCAATATGGAGGGTACCCGCATATTTACCGATATTCAGCAGCAGGCGCAAGGCATTGTCACCATTACATGTGGTAGCCACATCAACTTCCTTCCAATCAGTTGTAACCTTGATGGTAGGGAAGTCACCACAGCCTTTGTATCCGTCAGGATTCTGGAATCCAGCACCAAATTCACCAGCTACAGAACCCTTGATTTTCATCTTCAAGTGATAGGTTTTACCATTCTCGAAAGCAAAACCTGGTTCATAGTTAACCTGTGCATTCCAAGGGTTTCCCTTGGCTGCGTTGTTACCAACCTCACAAACACCATTTACAATCTTTGGCGCATTATCCATACCCCATCCACCAAGGTTCTGACCATCATCAAAGGTAAGATGCCCAACACTTACAGGGATTTCAACAGAAGGAGCCTCGAAATGAGAGATTTTAATAGACTTCCAATAAATCTTACCTGCAAAATCTCCGTGCTGGAAGAAGAGACCATTACTATCCATGACAGGAGTTACATCGAACGAAACTTCTTTATAATCACCACCTACAGGAATCTCGAAGGACTTCTCGGCGCCAGCTCCCCAGTTACCCAACTTAAAGCGGATATTAGCAGGCGATTTACCTTCTCCTTCTGCCTTGCAAAGGAAGGTAATCTTATAAGTTGTGCCTGTTTTAAGAGAAATGCCATTTACCAGCCAGTACTGAAGCATATAAAATGGGTCTATCGGCTCCGGATTGGTTATGACCACAGCACCACCTTTGTTCCACTCTGTTTTTACAGAAGCAGGCGAACCCGTCCAATCGTAAGATGAAAGAGTAGAACAGTCAAGTTCATAATCAGTCTTCTCAACTTTCTGACTAGGGTCTACCTGAATTTCCTTATCAGCAATCAGCCCATTCAGATACTTGTTAGGCTGCTGAGCATGCCAAGCCAGCGTATGACCATAAATCGTCATATCTGCATCTTGCGCATTCTTGACGAACTCCTTGACTAACGAAAAATCCGTACTGCCATCATCTTTCACACAAGAAGCCATTTTCATGGCATTACCAGCAGTCATTTCATTGAAATTGCTACCAGCAAGACAATATACAAGTTCCTGCTTGTTGAATTCGGCTGCTTCAAGCGCAATGCCCAACTTAAAGTCGGGATTGCACTTGCCGGCAGCTTTCATATCTTCCACGTATTTCTTCAAAGGCTCGTAGTTGTTCAGATACTGATAATCCTTCAAATTCTTGGTCATATCAGTTCTGTACTCCGAGAACTTGTCATCAGCACAAGAAGACAAAGCCAAGAGAGCCATCAAGCCTAAACCTAAATTAATATTTTTCAATTTCATAATAATCAAATTATTAGAATGACACTTATCTATCAAGAATATTACTTCTTGATATACTGAGGACTGAATTGAACAACACCATTGGTGTTACCACGAGTCTCGGCAACGAACTGATCGGATGTTTCCAAAGCAATACCAGAACCGAAATCAACCTTGTAATTGAGAGTCAGGATGTCACGATCCTTGTTACCCCAAGCCAACTTAGCTCCCTTTTCTACAAACTTTCCAGAACCAGAAGCAGTCATGCCCTCTGTATCAGTAGTAACGGTACAATTACCATTATCATCGAACGTAAGTATCAAGTTGCAAGTGACCTTTGAGCCGTCAGCTTTATTTACAGAGACTTCGAAATTACATTCCTTCAAACTCTTGGTTGTAATGTGACTCACTTCATCCTTTTCAAGAGTTGCACCTTCACGCTTTACCTCATGAGTTTGTCCATTCTCTGTAATCTTGTCAGTTCCTCTACGGAAATAAAAGCCATCCCATGGATTCATAAACTTAACGCAATAAAGGATATAATCCTTAGGAACAACAGACCAAGCTGAAGCATCAGTACGAACAGGAGTTGTACCTGCAACGGCAGGAGAACCCGAAAGAATAGAATCGGCTCCCACCATATCATTGATGCGAACTGGGATTACATATGTATTCTTTGCACAATCAGGGTCAGCAAAGAAAGCATCCTCCAACTTAACCTGAAGACGTCCCTGCAATTTTCCATTATACGCAACCGTCTTGTTAGGAATTGTATAATAATTGCTAGGCATTGGCTTTACAGGAGTGACTCCATCCTCAAAATACAGATTGTCACACAATGAATTATCAACATCTACTTTCAATGTGATATTTTTTCCATTATATGCTCCACCCATTGTAGATACGATATACAATACATGATTGTTATCATCCGTATTATCGCGATTCTCATCATTGCCTAAAACTACAGAACGTTCGATATACTGATAAGGATAATATACAGTAGTACCGCCCTCATAATCAGGAAATTCCTGGTCGCCATTCTCACAAGAGTTAAAGCCTAAAGCCAAGATTCCCAATGCAGCCATGGACAAATATTTGCTTATCTTCATTGTTTTCATAATTTTAAATATTAGTCGTTATTATTTTACTTCCCAGCCCTTATTCTGCTGCAAGTTGCTCCACTTCAACATTTCGCTCTGTGGTATAGGACCGTAATACATGTAATCTTTATAGCTGCGATCCTCAACCTTCATGTCTTTGTATGATGGGACACCAGCCTCTGAAGTGATTTCTACACCACGCGCAGCCTCATTTAGAGGAGCTTTCCAACGGCGAAGGTCACTAAAGCGCTTATTTTCAAAACAAAGTTCCAAACGACGCTCGTTGCGAATCAACTCACGCATTTTCTCTTTGCTACCAGCGCACTCATCCAAGTATGGATCCTCGCCAAACTCGCCAACTCCGGCACGCTGACGGATTGCCTTGATTACATCGTAAGCTGAGTAGTTGTGAGATCCCTTACCCCGTGGTCCCCAAGCCTCGTTGGCAGCCTCAGCGTAATCGAGGAATATCTCAGTATAGCGAATATACACAGGATAATGATACTGAGCATTCTTTGAATTAGGGTCAGGATTACAATCCTCACGCAACAGCTTTTTCATGTAATAGCCTGTACGAGTAGAATTGGAAATCTTGTTCAAACCATCATTGTTATTAGCCGTCGTAATGTCTGTATGAATGGTCTTTCCCTTATAAGTACTACCATCATGAATGATATAAAGGTCAAGACGAGGATCTCGATTGCTGTAAGGATTCAACTTATCATACTCAGAACGAGCATCGGTGATAGGATAACCATTTGCAGCAGGGAATGCATCCACCAGATTCTGAGTTGGGTTGATTCTACCCTTACCATAAAGAGACGGAGGGAAATTATCAGACTCTTGGTTCAGACCAAGATCCCAGTCATCAGAACCATTGGTACGACTGCCACGCCAAAGAATTTCAGCAGGACAAGCACCTGAGCCAAGCGCATCGATTTCCCTGGTTTGCATAAACCAATTATTACCTGTAGCAGACAAACCATTCACACCATTGATACGATCAAGAACGGTAGCTGCATCGTCAGCAGCCTTAGCATAATCCACGTTTGTACCTTCAGAGAAAGCAGGACTAGCTGCAAGCAAAGATACCTGTGAGCGAATAGCCTCAGCGATACGACCGCTGATACGACCACGCATAATGGAACCAAACACACGGTTGTAGTCTCCTGCGGTCTTTACTCCGATTTCCTTATACTTGGCAGGAACATCGTTATCATTAGTCAAATCATTGTAATCAAGAGGGAGAAGCTTGGCAGCCTCGTCCAAATCGCTATAGATTTGATCCAAGCACTCTTGGAATGTATTACGTGGCTTGTTGAAATCATCAGTAGAAGTCTCTGGTTCTGTCAAATTAGGAACGCCAAGCAGTTTGCCATCGGCTGTCCATCCACCATGATTCATCAAAAGATAATACAAGTTGAGAGCTCTCAAAGCATAAGCTTCACCTTTACGGCTATCACAATACATCTTACGGGCATTCTCGTCCTTTGCCCAGTTTACCTTATCTACCTTCTGAAGGAAGATATTGAGATATTGGATACAAGCACGACCATTTGTCCATTTAGACATAGGATCGTTATTAGCAGTCCAAGAACCTGTAGCCATCTTGAGATAGCCATTTGTCAAGTCATTGCTTACAGCGTCATCTGTAGCAACATCAGTAACACTCTTGGTATTGTAAGGAAGCATCGCATAACCATATCCCAATAATCCCTGAGCGTATGTTGGCTCATTGTAAATCTCATCCAAGCCACGGTTGTTTTCCTCTGCAGGCTCGAAAAGATCTGAGCAAGAAGCCAAAGTAAGCGACATTGCTGCTAATATAAATATATTTTTTACTTTCATTTCTTTCTACATTTTAAAATGATTAGAATGTTGCCTTCACACCTATATTATAATAGCGTGTCTGAGGCGCAGACCCAACGTTCATCTCTAAGACTTCGCGCTCTCCTGAAATGGTAAGCAAGTTAGCTCCGCTTACGTATGCCGACAACCCCTTAAGCCATGTCTTTTGGAACAAAGTACTAGGCAAGTCGTAAGTTATCTGGACCTTAGCCAAGCGGAATGCATCTGTCTTGTACATCCAGAAGTCTGATGTCTGGAAGTTGTTGTTACCATCAAGAGATGTCAAACGAGGATAGGTTGCAGTCTCTTTGGTTTCCTCTGTCCATCGGTTACGAACTACAGCAGAATATTTGCTATCGCCCTTTACCCACCAATAAGAATTATTCTTGACTCCCCAAGCACCGAAGTTACCGGTACCAAGAGCGAAGAAGGTAAAGTTCTTCCACTTAGCTGTAAGATTGACACCAAGCGTGAATGGTGCTCCGTACCAACCACCCTTACCCAAGAAGACTTGGTCGTATTGGTCAATTTTATTATCACCATTTACATCCACATACTTGATGTCACCAGGTTTAACTGTTCCACCAAAATAGCTTTGGTCTGGAGAATTTTTGACTTCCTCCTCGCTTTGGAAGAGACCTGCGCTCTTGTAGCCCCAAATGCCATCAAGTGCCTTTCCTTGTCTGTTCTGATACTGCTCTACGTTGTTCTCATCTCGTTTGGTAGCCTTGGTTGTATAGTAAGTACCGGTCACACCAAGTGAGAGATCCACATCACCTACCTTCTTATTGAAGTTGGCAGCGAAATCAAATCCTACTCTACTATTATTGTTGTAATTAAGTACAGGCATAAACGAAGCCGCAGGATAACCAGTATTCAAATGAGATGGATAGAATGTTGGCGAAGAGATGATATAACCCTCCATCGAATTGATGAAGAAACTTGCATCCAATGTCACCAATTTCTGCCACAAGGATGTCTTGAAATTCAGAGACAACTCTTTGCGCTTGATAAAATCAAGGTCTTTGTTCTCACCTCTTTTTGAATAGGTGTATTTATCGCTAGATCCATCATACCATCCATAGCCGTAATCAGAAGTCCAAATACTCTGATAGAGATAGTAGCGATTGTCACCACTTGCTATATCAATATCCTCATTGATAATACTACCTGATACACTAATCATCATGTCATCTACCACCTTGGAATTCTTCAAGAAAGACTCATTCTTGAGTCTCCAACCCAAAGAAAGTGATGGTGAGAGAGCCTCACGATGACCTGGAGCCAACTGGGCAGAGTGGATGGCAGCTAATCCAAAATCTGCGTAATACTTCTGGGCATAATTGTAAGAAGCATCGAATGCAAGATTGGCACTAGAGTTCTTATGATACTGTCCAGACTTCGACTGCTGGAAGCCAGAAGCTATCAACATTGCCGACAGATTGTGAACCTTGTTGAAAGTATTGTTGTAGTTTAACTGACCAGAGAAAAGCATGGTCTGGTTATCTGTACTTCCGCTGATGTTCTGGTTGCCAGACTTTTTATCCTCACCTTCCTTCTTCAATGCGACAATCATATCCTTGCCATCGATGTTAGCCCATGTTGGGATATAAACAGCATAGCTATTATCGAAAGAAGTATTATAAGAGGTGGCATAGTCAACTGCGAAATGAGTCTCGAAAGACAAGCCCTTCAACACCTTGTGCAAGTTGATATTGACACCCGTATCAAACTGGAATTGACGACTAGTAAATTTACTACTTCCTGCAGAATAAATATCAGCAAAAACATTAGAGGAGTTTGCCTGAGTACCAGCAAGGAAGTATTTGCCATCTACCAACTTCGCAACGCTCATCAAGTCCCAAGCAGCCTTAGCATTAGGGGCTATCATATCTGTGGAGATAAGAGGAGCTGCATTCTGTGGAAAATTAGGACGCCAAGTAGAAGCAGCTTCCCAGTAATTACCCTTTGCAGAATGAGAATCATAGAAGGTTGCACTGGAGTTGACCCAAGCCTTAATATCATCAGTAATGTCCATATCCACATTACCACGAACGCTGAAGCGCTGGGTATTATTATTCTTAGCCTCACCAAACTTGAAATAATCGCCCTGGCGATAATAGTTGATATTGCTATAGAAGTGAGCTTGCTTACCACCACCGCTGATTTCTGCAGTAGCCTCATAACGGCTGTTCATCTTTCTGAGATAATCAGAAGAATAGAAATCGAGATTAGGATAACGATAAGGGTTCAAACCTGCTCCATGATTATAGATGTCCTCAGTAGAATAAAGCTCAGACAGACCATCATTACGACGAGCCTCGTTATAGAGAGTCATATACTCTGCACTGCTAAGATACTCAGGATAAGACATTGCTACATTCAAACCTGCATTAGCCTGCACCTCGACCTTCAAGCCGTCATTATGACCACGCTTGGTGGTTATGACTACAGCACCCTTGGCAGCCTTGCTACCATAGAGCACCACAGCCTGCGCACCCTTGAGGAAAGATATCTGTGCAATCTCACTTGGTTGAACGTTGTTAGCTTCACGAGGCACACCATCTACCAAGACGAGATAACCAGCGTTGTCGGCATCCATACCCCAGAGAGAATTGCCATTCCAACCACCTACATAACCTTGCATATTGTCGAGGCTATAAGTATGGTAGTTCTTCTTCATCAAGTTCTCTACATCGACTACAGACACACCGCCCAAGAGGTCATCCTTGGCTACCTTTCGGTAAGCCACCTGAACCATCTCCTTGTCGGCACTGGCTGTGTCGGATTCGCTTGTCTGTGCAGTCTTGGCATTGGCACCAAGAGGAGCCAAAGCCACAAGACTTGATACAAAAAGCTTATAATTATATGATTTGAATATTGAATTCATACTATCATTATTCATTTAGTATTACTAATTTATAATTTTAAACCTTACCAGCCTGGATTTTGTCTAAGCTCTGGATAGAGCTGAGTCTCCTTGATTGGCAATGGGAACCAATAGTGCTTGGTACCGAAATTACGAGTCAATATCAACTCTCTACGATAATTGGCAACCTGAGCGTCCTTAGGATCATGATTCGTATAGAAGTCTGCACTTTCCACACGGTCAAACTCCTGTGAGAATTTTTGATTATATGGTGCCTCTGTCAAAAGCAACCAACGCTGCAAGTCACAAAAACGGAATCCTTCGAAAGAAAGTTCTACCTCACGCTCACGACGAACCTCGTCCATGAACTTATGGTTGTCTGCAACAAATTCTGGAGCAACATGACCAGCACCACAACGGTCGCGAAGAGTATTAATTGCATCTTCTGCGGTCTTACCAAAGTTTGAAGACTTACCAGAAGCACCACCGAATGCAGCACAAGCCTCTGCATACATCAAGTATATGTCTGCAAGACGCATATATGGCAAATAGCAGTGGAAAGCTGCACCCCAGTCGTAATCTCTATCCACTTCATTACAAGTATGAGGCACCAACTTCTGAATGAAATAACCCGTACGGCTTGCATTTGCTACTGGGCGCATATTACCACCCGTATATAATTGGCAATACTGTAAATCTGCATACTGACCAGGTGATCCGTTCAAATACTTAAAACCATCAAAGACGATATCGTGGTAGAAACGGGGATCACGATTTTTGAAAGGATGGGCAGGGTCGAAACCAGACTTTGGATTAAGTACATACTGACCATTCTCAACCAAATAGATTGGTTCTCCATTAGCCATTCCATAAGCCTCTACAAGGTTGGCCGTAGGTTGGTGAATGACATTATCATGAGCAACGACTTTCTGTACCTTAGGGCCAAAGACCTTAGAGGTGTTCCAGTTAGAGCCATTAAAATCAGCAGATGGACCACGGAAGATAGCTTCAACCGTTCCAGGCATTTTCCAGTTCTGCTTCTTGGTATAGAATATATCAGAAAAACAGCTATTGGCATCAGCAGATTTCTCATGATTATAGATGTCTTTGTACTTAAACTCTGCCAATGCATATTGTGTCTTACCAGCTTCCACAAGAGAGAGCAGTTCACCAAAAGCCTCAGCTGCCTTCTTAGCATATTCTTGATCATAATCATAAGTCTTGCCATTCTTGCTGGCACCAGTCTGCGCACCATTCTTCATCAAAGGACTAGCAGCCCAAAGATAGGTTTTACCAAGATAACCAAGAGCCATGATCTTATTGATGCGAAGATCATTCTTACCTTGTGTGGCAGCACCTGCAGAAGTCTTATCCCAATTAATAGGCAACAAATCGGCAGCCTTGCGGAAATCTGCTGCCGCTTTATCAGCGCATTCCTGATAAGAAAGGCGTGGCAAATTCAGCTCGGCATTAGCATCGAGATAAGTATCCACATAAGGCATACCACCAAAATACTCCATCATTTCCTCATGCCACCATGCACGGAAGAAATAGAGCTGACCCTCTATCAGTTTTTTCTCTTCAGCACTTCCAGTCACAAACTTGTCGATATTCTGTAAACCGAGATTACATTTTCTGATGCAATACCACGCATGGTTCCAAATACCGTGTGCGAACTTATCTGTGGAAGTAGAAGCACCATCACGCTTTAGCCAGTTACCAGTAGATTCCCATGCACGGAAGTTACCTAAATCAACCTGATGGGTCATTCTATTATCACCCTCTGGATTGAAGATTTCATCATCGCCCCAGTTCCATGAAGGACAATAATTACATTTCTCTTTATCAGGGATACAGTTGTATATTTCCTCAACGAAACCTTGGAAATTACGGAAATTGGCAAAGGCATCGTCTGCAGAAACTGTTGAGTCTGGCTCCTTGTCCAAGTAGTCTTGACAAGAACTCAGCGAAGTACCGAGAGCCAGTGAGACGCATCCCGTCAACAATAATGTCTTTATCTTATTTTTCATCTGAATATTTTTTTTATAATTACAATGAGAATTTAACACCTAAGTTGAAGCGGCGAACCGTAGGGTATGCTCCCAACCAGCCACCACCACCGAGGTTTGCCTCACGGTCATCAGGCATACGAGTCCAGAGCCAGAGGTTATTACCATTCAAGTAAATCTTGAGGTAGTTTACGCCTAATGCCTTAATCCAACCCTTGGTCCAGGTATAAGCAATCTCGACATTCTTCAAACGAATGTAAGAGCCATCATACATATACTGTGTACCATCGGTGTAACTTGAAGCAGTGGCACCCCAACGAGGGAGGATACATTCTGCATTGCTTTGATTCTTATTCCACCAAGTACCAATATTATAAACATTATCAAGCTTATTACCAAAGCTTCCCAATCCTACGTCACGGGTCACATTAGTTACTCCATAGAACTGAGCGAAAGCAGAGAACCCTTTCCATTCGAAACCAACAGTAGCATTATAGGTGTTCTGCGGACTACTGCTATAACCTACAGGAGCCGCATCCTTGCTATCAACAACACCATCACCATTGAAATCGACAATGTAATAGTCACCAACCAAACGGTGATTGTCATTGGAGTCGTGCGCCGGAGAACCAATCAAATCATCAATATTATTGATAAAGCCCCTATCTATATAAGAGCGATACTGATTCATGGCAAATCCTGCCTCCTTTTGATAATTTGGAGTAAGGATGGCATCATCCTTCAAAATTACCTTATTCTTGGCATGGGTCATATTGAAATTACCCCAGAGTCGCAAGCCATTAGCAAACACCTTATTAAGTTTCAATTCCCACTCGTAACCACTGGTACGAACCTTACCTTTATTAATAGTAGGTGCTGTAGTTCCGAAATAAGAAGGAACAGAACGGTTGGAGCCGAAAATCAAGATGTCATTACGACGATCACAGAAGAAATCCAAAGAACCAGTAATCAAGCCTCCCAAGAAACCATAATCAATACCGAAGTTGGTTTTCTTAACTGTTTCCCATTTCACATTATCATTTCCAAGAGTGTTCTGTCGATACCATGTATAGATGCTCTCTGTATGGTCGAGATCCATCGTAGTCTTGCCGCCATATGCCCACTGACTCATATACAACCAGCGACGAGAAGAATCAAATGGGTCACCTATGTTGTCATCACCAATCTCACCATAGGAAGCACGGAACTTCAACATATCGATGATGTGATTGCCACGAAGAGACTTCATGAAGTTTTCCTCAGTGATGGTCCATCCGATAGCACCAGAATTGAAGAAGGCAAAACGATTGTCCTTGCTGAACTTTTCTGATCCGTTATAGGCACCATTATATTCGATGTTGTAACGACCTGCATAGCTATAGGTAGCACGGAACGCCCAGTCCTCACGGTAAGTTGGCATCACACTACCACGTGCATTCTCCTGACGTGAGAACAAACCCATGGCTGATACATCATGCTGTCCAAACTTGCGAGCCCAGTTGAGCTGCAACTGATAGTAGAGGTTGCGAACAGTCTGGTTATTATCTACAGAACCACCTTCCGTTTTCCAGTTCACACCTTGCTGCCAATCAAACTTATTATTTCCTTCAAGTTCTTTACCATAAGTAACCTGACCTGTTTCAGGATCAATATACTTAGTCTGGGCATCATTATACAAGTCATTGATACCTCGTCCTGTCTCAACAAAAACATTATCCCAAGAGATAGTACCACGGAAATTCAAGCCTTTGGTTATGAAATCCAATTTCTGCTCAAGGGTAAAGTCTGTATTGATACGAGTGGTTGTAGCCTGTGCTGTACCACCGATAGCAAGATTCATTGCAGAGTTACTTACATTGGAAGCAGCTGGATAGAATCCCCATGTGCCGTCAGAATATTGTGGCAAGAACACATCTGGGGCGATGTTATAAGCACCAGCCCACTGCTGACCGATCTGCCACTCACTATTGCTCATGTTACTCCAAGGAGCTTTTCTTACGCCATTGCTACCAGCCACATTTACCTTCAAAGTAGTGCTACTTGTGATGGCAAAGTCCAAGTTACTACGAACATTGATACGATTGTATCCATAGCCAGAGTTGTAATTACGACCATTGTCATACTCACGGAAGAGGTCACCCTCATGCACGAAATCAGCAGAAGCGAAGTACTTAACGAATTTTGTACCACCACTCACGTTCACGTTGGCATTATAGGACACAGCAGACTTTTTGAAAAGTGCATCCTGCCAATCCACATTGGCATAACGTTCACGCTGCTCATCCGTAGTCTGGTTACGATAGTTGTCAATAAAAGACTGAGGACGAAGATATGAAACACCTTCAGGATAAACGCCCAGTTCACGCTCTACCACTTGGTTGCGAAGCATCAACGCATCATAAGAGTCGTACTTGTTAGGCAACTTAGAAGGAGCTTTCAACGTAGCATTGAAACCAACGTCAATCTTAGCCTTGCCTTCATGACCACGCTTGGTGGTAACCAAGATGACACCATTGGCTCCCTTCACACCATAGACTGCAGTAGCAGAAGCATCCTTCAGTACAGAGATGCTCTCCACAGAAGAGATGTCCACGCTGCTCAGAGGACGTTCAATACCATCAACGAGAACGAGAGGGTCGGAATTGTTCCATGAACTAGAACCACGGATGATAATCTGAGGTTCCTCCTCACCAGGCATACCATTGCCTTGGATTGTAACAACTCCTGGGAGGTTACCTGTCAAGGCTGCACCAACGTCGCTGACACCAGCTGCACGCTCCAAAACCTCACCAGTAGTCTGGGTGATGGAACCTACGACAGATGCCTTCTTCTGCTGACCATAACCAACGACTACGACTTCGCCGATGGCGTTGTCGTCTTCGAGGGAAAGTTTGAACTCTCTCTTCGCACCTACCTTTACTTCCTTGGTCTTCATACCTACGTATGTAAATACGAGGGTAGAATTCTCTGAAGGAACACTGATGCTGAAGTTACCATCAAAGTCGGTGACAGCACCGACACCGGCGTTTCCTTTCACTTTTACAGTGGCACCTATCAGAGGCTCACCTGTACCGTCAACAAGATTACCCTTGACCAGGATCTTTTGCGCCTGAGCATTCAGGCTACAGAAAGCACCCACCAAGCATAAGGCTGCTGTCCGTTTCATTGTTAACAATTGTTCAATCATGTTCTATTCATTTTTGATTTATGCTTTAAAAATTTAGGCGTGTATTAAAATTGTTGATTCACGGCGACAAAGGTATGGATTACTTTCGAAACATACTTTGCGTGGTGTAACATAAAGTTTATCATTTCAAAAAAAACTTGCGAGAACGCATTTTTCCATTACTTAACAGTTGTTTTATTATATGAACACCTGCAGTTGGCTTTTCAACCTCTTTTCCTTCTATATTATAATATAAGGTGGAAACCACGTCTGCCTGGGTTTCTAATTGTTTAATTCCTGTTGTATTTTGTTTCAAATACCACTCTTTATACCAGTTCATGCAGGCATAGCCGCAGCACTCTTCAAAGAGATTGTGCTTCTTGGCATTCTGGAAGCCCGGTATTACCTTGCCGGTCTCCAGATACTCGTCTATGTCGTAATACTCCTGAGGATGGGTGATGGTCATACCGATGTTGCCGTAATGGTCGTGCACTGCCTTCCATGCCATTCCCCATTTCGAGGTAGATGCCGTTGCCCAGCTGCCCAGGTTAGGCTGAGTCCACTGGCCCCATTCGTTGTAGTGACCTTCGCTCGCCTTGTCAGGATCTTCCGGACTCCAGTCTATCTCCGTTACCATGATAGGCTTTGTCTCTACCATCGGCACCTGACTCTTAAAGTTGCGGATAAAGGTATCGTGATTGCAGTTCTTGTCGGTCATGTTGCCATACCAGCCGGAATATACATGTACGGCATACGAGAAATTATCCTCGCTGTCGGTGATAGGATACTTGGCGTAATCCTGATACTGGCTCTGATAGCCCGCACCCGGCACCCAGATGATGCCCTTGAAGCCCTGTTCACGAATCACGTCAACCACTGGCTGGAAGTAATCATGCAGTGCTTTATCCGAATTAGATCCATCACCCAGATGAACCCTCACCGGCTCGTTGGCAAGCTCGATGGAGATGATGCCTGAGTTCTGCTTGATATACTCATCGGCAGCAAAGGCCTTCCATATCGCCTTGAGATAGCGGTTGTACTTATCGCCTACGCTGATATCACCAGGACAGACACCCGGTGGACGCACGATGACGTAGAGTCCGTGGGCGATGGCATCCTTAATTAATGGGATATAGAGTTTCTGCAGATAGAGGCAGTAGCGCGCCATGTTGAATGCTGAGATATCGGCCTCGTTCTCTGCCTTCTTCGATGGATCGTTGGTCCAGCAAGGATCCATGTGCAGACGGAACACGGTGCAGTAAGCTCCCTGCTCCTTGTCGGTAATAGCAGCAAACAGCTTAGAGAAATATTCCAAGCAAGGCTGGATGTCGGCTTCAGAATAGTCAGCCTTCCACTGCTGCCATCTCCAACCGTTGAAGTATCGGTTTGGCGTATCCATTACGCCATGCAGCACCACAGTCTTGCCGTTGGCATCAACCAGATTCTTGCCTTCTACACGCAGGGCAGGAAGATTGTCAGCCGCATTGCCAAGCAATGACACCATGGTCATCGCCAAGCCAAGTATTATTTTCTTTTTCATATCTAGTTGTTGTTTTTAGATTCTATCATATTTTGTAAAATAGAATGGCGCGTAATCACTACGCACCGTTCTTAGAAAACCAATTAATCATGAGCCTATAGCTGAAGTACTGACTGGTATGTTACATATATGTTCTAAATCCATTATCAGGTGTTCTGACCTTGATAGTTGTTCTTCTTCAGAAGATCATCGGTCAAGTCGCCC